>JANXWT010000241.1 GCA_025351035.1 Opitutia bacterium
ACCACAATCCAATCGCCGCCACTCTTGTAGCGTAATTAACCGGCCCTTGAGGTCATTGATTGAAAAACGGAGCGAGGGGAAGGACCAAACGGAGTCGTTGGTCACTTGCCCATAGTCCGCAGGTGTGCTCCCTGATGCTGAATCCACCCTGAACTGGTGTTGCCTGTTCGCTCTCACACCGGGCAGCATGGCGGTGACCAAACCAGGCGCAAGCGTTTACGCCCCGAAGCTATCGGGAGCGTCGGGTTGGATGTGATCGTCCTCGGATTCAGACCGTGTGCCGGCGAGTGAGAACACGGGCTCACCCTCGGGTGGCTCGGCCTGGACTGCGTAGTCCGGGAAGAGTGAGGTTTGACGGGGATCGGTGGATGGTGTGCGCCAAGGCGGCAGTTCAAAACCCATGGCATCGAAATCCGGTTCCGAGTCTGGCTGCCAGCTCTCAGCGTGATCCGTCGGTGCCGGCGGCAGCCCGCCCTGGCGGGCAAGCATCCATTGGCGGTGATAGAGCGGATCGGTCTTGATCCGGGGCTGCTCCAGCCGATTTTGCTCCGACTGGGGCCCCGCTGGGTAGGCTTCGCCCGTCAACACTTCGATCAATGCGGCTCCCTCATTCGGCGGAGCTTGGGATGGCGGCCCAGTGGCGGTTTCGTAGAGACCGAGCGGCTCCAGGAAGGCGCGGATGGCGGCCGGGGTCTCGATCCACTCGATGGGCCGCAGGAAGCCGGGGCACAGCGGGCAGCGCAGGGGGTCGGCACCCCAGACCTGGCGGATCAATTCCCGCCAGCGGACCCGGCGGCGACGACGGAGGAGCAGGGGCGGGTCGGCGTCAGGCGCGGTGGCGGCCGGGATCTTCCGTCGGAGGCCGCGGCTCTTGTTGCTATACCAGCCGTAATAGCGAACCGAGGGCACGCCTTTGGCGGGAATTTGGGCCACGAGGGCGGTGATGAAGTCGTGGGCGCGGAAGACCTCGAAGTTACGCTTGGTGCGCCAGTGCCGATCCGAGCGGTAGAGGATATGGCCGGAGGTGGCGTTGTAGGTGAGTTTCTCCAGAGAGAAAGGCGCGCGGAGGAGATACTCGGCCAGCCGGCGGCGTCCTGCGCGGTCACCGGCAGCTAGCGGGGCGGGACCGGCGTCGAGGGTAAAGCCGCCGTGCCGCCACGACAGGAGATGCTCGGTTTGCCAGTCGGCGATCACGCCAGCCCGATTGAGCCGGCGGATGACCGTATGGCGCCGGAGCTCGCGCAGTTCGGTCCAGCCGCCGGTGGGGGCGAGGTGGAAATGGCCGTCGGGACCGAACACGCCGGCGGTCACCAGCACATGCACATGCGGATGCCAGAGCAGAAAGTCGCCGAAGGTCTGCACCACCATGACTAGGCCGGGTTGTCCGGTCGGGCAACCGGTGCGGTCGCGCAGCCAGGCCGTGAGGGCGTCACGGGCGGCGAGGGCGAGTTCGCTCAGCGCAACAGGTTTGCCCACGAAGTGCCCGCGCAGCAATCGCGGGATAGTCAGCACGAGATGCCGGTGGGGCACGTCGGCACAGACCTCGTCGGCGATGAAGGGTGCCTCGGTGAGCACCCGCCGCTGGTGGCAGGCGGCGCACAGGCCGCGCTGCTTGCAGGTGAAGGCGAGGAGGTATTCGTGGCGGCAGTCGGGACAGCGCAATCGGGTGAACCCGGCATGCAGATCGCCGCAACGCAGGAACGCGGTCACGGCGGACGGAATATGTGCCGCCAACGGTCCGTGTTTGACCGAGGTGCCGGCTTCCTGTCGCATCATGTAAGCCAGCCAGTGCTCCTTGAACACCTGCCAGACGGGCGAGGCGCGCGGCTGGCGCGGGCGGTAGCGACGGCAGACCATGGGCAGCGGTGACGGGCAGGTCGGCCCGGGCCTGCACACACGCAGGCTTCCTCAACGATTACCGATTGGCAAGTGCGCTTCCGCGCATGAATTCACGCCGCCAAGCCCGCGGCCATCGCGAGTGCGCTCTTCGCGCGGTTCATGATGTAGAGGTGGTAGCCGGGGGCGCCGTTGGCGAGCAGGCCGCGGATCTGATCCAGGGCCCAGTCGATGCCGATGATCTCGACCACGTCGGGAATTTCCGCGGCGGCTTCGAGGCGCGTCACGAGTTGTTGCGGCAGATGCGCGCCGCACATTTCGGTGAAGCGTTTCACCTGCTTGAGCGAAAGCACCGGCATGATGCCCGGCAGGATCGGCACGGTGATGCCGCGCGCGCGGCATTTCTCGACGAAGCGGTAGTAAGCGGTGTTGTCGAAAAAAAGCTGCGTGGTGACGAACGACGCGCCGGCGGCGACCTTGCGCTTCAGGTTGTCGAGATCGGCCTCGGCATTGGACGCCTCGGGGTGTTTCTCCGGATAGCCGCCGACGCCGAGGCAGAAGTCGCGGTGCCGGGCCTTGAGCAGCGCGACGAGATCGCTGCCGTAACGCAGGCCGTCCTGAAAAGGCACGAAGGCCGTCTCCCCTTTCGGCGGGTCGCCGCGGAGCGTCATGATGTTGTGGTAGCCCTCGGCGTGGAGCCGGTCGGCAACGGCGTTCAGTTCGGCGCGGGTGTGGCCCACGCAGGTGAGGTGGGGCATCACGGTGTAGCCGAAATCCTGTTTCAGCATCGCGCAGGCCTTGGCCGTGCGTTCGCGCGTGGAGCCGCCGGCGCCGTAGGTGACCGAGACAAAATCCGGCGAGATGTGCTTCAGCGCCGCCGCGGCCGCGTGGAGGTTGGCCATGCCGGCGTCGTCCTTGGGCGGGAAAAATTCCAGCGAGCGCACCGGGCGGTGTTGCGCAAAAAGTTCGGAGATCGGCCGGTCGGCGGGCATGGGACAGCGCCCATTGGGGCGGGAAACGGCGCGGCGTAAAGCGCGGAGTTCGTCCTAGGGCGGCGGGGTCACGTTGAGCGCGAACACGGCGTAGGTGCCGGTCTCGAGGACGGGCGTGACCTTGAGCCACGGGGCCGGCCAGTGCGCGCGTTGGTTGAGGAACTCGAAACCGAGCCCGGACTTCGTGAGCACGAGGTAATGCAGCCGCGAGTGGATCGCCCGCCGCGCGGCTTCCGCGGGTCTCAGGCTGCGGTCGAACAGCCACGCGGCTTCGGGGCTCCAGAGCGGCACAACGGTGATGCCGTGCGGTGTGAGCAGTCGCGGCAGTCCGGCGTTTTCAGAGAGCAGCCGCTGGTGGTCGGGCAACGCGGCGAGTTTCGCGACGAGTTCCTGTTCGTGGGCACGCACGGAGTCGGAGAACCCGCGGCCGGCGGTGAGCCAGTCGGCCGGCGGCGTGCGGTAATGATTTTCGGGGAGGACGAGAGTCTTGGGCAGCGCTTCGAGCAGCAGCAGCGCGAGCCCGATGGCGCAGAGCTTGCGACTGGCCGGGGTTGTTTCCACCACCCATAAGGCGTAGCCGCCGAAGGCCGCCAGCAGCAGCAGCGCGGGGCTCAGCACGCGAAGCGAATAAAACAATCCGCCCGCGGTGAAGGGCACGGATGCCAGCCACAGCGCGCCAACGCCGCCGGCCAGCAAGGCGACCAGCCGCGCCTCGCGCAGGTTGCGGAAAAACCCGGCGACCGCGACAATCCCAATCAGCGCCGGCAGCGCCCACAGCGCGAGATAGCGCGCGAGCGAGAACAGGCCGGCGCTCGTGAACAAACCGGCGCCGTGCAGCGACCGCGTGTGCTTGATCCACTCGGTGAAGACGGGATTGCCCGGCAGCAGTCCGCCGAGATCGAGGCTGTAGAACGGATTGCCGGTGAGCGCCCAGGTGCGCAGCGGCCAGATGAGCGTGAGGGGCAGCGCGACCGCGGCGAGGGTGATGAGCGAACTGCGCCGCACCTTGAGCAGTCGCGCCGCGGCGAGCGCGAGCAGCGGGAAGACGAGGCCGTATTCGCGCGCGGCACCGGCGGCGGCGGCGAAC
>JANXWT010000045.1 GCA_025351035.1 Opitutia bacterium
GCCGCTCTTTACGATTAATTTTGAGCGGGCGCAAATTTCGCGTGTCACGCTCGAGCGCTTCTTCGATTCACTCGCGCCGATGTTCGGCCACATGGTCTCGCTCGGACAGAGCAACACCCTCGTGCTCTGCCCCGCGCTCACCTCGCACTCCGAACTCAGCGCCGAAGCACTTGCCGAGGCCGGCATCACGCCGACGACGATCCGCATTTCGATCGGCGACGAAATGCCGCGCGAAATCATCGGCGACTTCCTCACGGCGGTGCGCAATTCGCTCGATCACGACCTGCCCGGCTTCAGCGAGAGATTCCTGCAGGGCGCCGCCGTCGATGCGCTGGTTGATGAGACCTACGTCGACATCCAGCGCCGGCACGCCGCAGCGCAGCCGCGCCTCGCGGAGTGCCTGAAGTAAACCGAAGAAAGGTTGCGCTCTTTCCCAAGGCGCGGCTCCGTGCTGCATCTAATATCCTGGGAAACGGCGTCTAGGTCTCGCGCTTCAGTTCGCGGGTCATCAACGAACGGAGCGCGTCGGCGGGTTTCTTGTCCTCGTAGAGGATGGCGTAGGTCTCGGCGAGGATCGGCGCGGTGATGCCCTTCTGCTGGCAAAGTTCGTAGAGCGCCTTGGTCGTGCGGTGGCCCTCGACGACGGTTTTGCGGCCAGCGAGCAGATCGGCAACCGCCGCGCCCTCGCCAATCCTCTGCCCGAATTCGCGGTTGCGGCTCCACGCGCCGTAGCAGGTCGCCGTCAAATCGCCGATGCCGCTGAGGCCGTAAAAGGTTTCGGGTTTCGCGCCGAGCGCGACACCGACGCGCACCATCTCGGCCACGGCGCGAGTGACGAGGGCGGCCTTGGAATTGTCACCGAGCCGGAGACCGTCGCTGAAACCGGAGGCAATGGCGTAGATATTTTTCAGACACGCGCCGAATTCGGCCCCGGGCAGATCGTCGCTCGTATAGATGCGCAGTGACTGGCCGCTCATCGCCGTTTGCACTTCGCCGACAAAATCCTCGGGGCGCAGGGAGGCGAGCACCATGGCGGCGGGCAGACCTTTGGCGACTTCGGCGGCATTGGTCGGACCAGTGACCGTGCCGACGTTCAGATCTGGAAACATCTGCGCCATCACCTCGCTCGGGCGCAGGTGCGTGCCGACTTCGAGCCCTTTGACCAGCGAGAGGAAAAGTTGCAGCCGCGCGGTGTCATGCATGACCGCGCGCATCTGCTCGCACCATTGTCGCAACGCGTGCGACGGGCTGGCGATAAGCGCCACGTCGGCCTCGATCAGCGCGGAGCGGAGCGAAGGCGTGACGACGAGTGTCGGCGGCAACGGCACGCCAGGTAGATAGTCGCGATTCTCGTCTGCGGCGGTAATGGCGTCGGCATGCTCGGGACGACGCGTGACGAGCACCGTGGAGTGACCGCGGCGGGCGAAATGCGCGGCCACCGCGGTGCCCCAGGCACCGGCGCCGATCACCGCAAATTTGAGAGGCCGTTTTTCTGGCACGCGAATCGTCAGGTTTTGAGAAAGCCGGGGATTTCTTCTCCGGCGACCAGAGCATCGAAGTTCTCGCGCGCCTTGACGAGTGCGAAACGGCCGCCGTCGACGAGCACCTCGGCGGGAAGCGGCCGGGTGTTGTAGCGGCTGGCCATCGTGAAGCCGTAAGCGCCGGCGCTCAGGAAGGCGACCAACTCGCCCTCGCCCACCTGCTGCAGCGTGCGGTCCTTCGCAAAGCAGTCACCTGATTCGCACACCGGTCCGACGATATCGGCGGTCAACGTCGGCCGCGACGTGTCACGTTGAAGCGGCACGACCTCGTGGTAAGCCTCATACATGGCGGGGCGCAAGAGGTCGTTCATCGCCGCGTCGAGGATGAGAAAATTTTTACCCGCGCCGCGCTTGAGGTATTCCACGCGGGAGAGGAGCACGCCAGCGTTGCCGACGAGGAAGCGGCCCGGCTCAAGCAGGATTTTCAGACCGAGTGGCGCAAGCAGTGGCGTGAGCGCGGCACCGTAAGCCTCGGGCGTCAGCGGGCGTTCACTCTCGGGTTTCGCGTCCCACCATGTCTGCGCGCCGCTGGCGAGCGCGTCCTGATAAACGATGCCGATGCCGCCACCGATG
>JANXWT010000084.1 GCA_025351035.1 Opitutia bacterium
CGCAACGAAATCCTCGCCGTCGACCGCGAGCAGCCGGCGTTCAACATCGCGACGATGGACGAAGTTCTCGGCACCTCTCTCGCGCTCCGCCACTTTGCCATGCTGCTCCTCGGCGCGTTCGCCGGCCTCGCGCTCGCGCTCGCCGCCGTCGGCGTCTACGGCGTCATCTCCTACACGACGGCGCAACGCACGCGCGAATTCGGCATCCGCCTCGCGCTCGGCGCCGGTCCGGCAGCTCTTCGCTCGATGGTGCTCCGCCAAGGTCTCAGCCTTACCGGTCTCGGCCTCGCCCTCGGCGGCGTGCTCGCGTTTGCGACGACGCATTTCATGCGCAGCCTGCTCTTCGAAGTCAGCCCGTTCGACGCCGCCACCTTTGGCGGCGTCGCGGCACTGCTGATCGCGGTGACCCTGCTCGCCTCGTATCTGCCCGCGCGTCGCGCCACCAAGGCCGATCCCTTGGTTGCGTTGCGCGCGGATTGACCTGCCAACCACCCTGCGGCTCTCGCAGATTGTCGGCGCAATTTCCCAAGATCGGGAAGTCCTAATTCCATAAATGGGCATCGAATCAACGGTGCCCCCCTGTTACGGCCGTTTCTCCTCCGAGTGACGGCTGTAACTTACCCCCGGCGCTGGCATATGGATTGCTCGGTTTTGAGCGGACTATTCTCTGCGTTCCCGCGCCCGACGCCTTTCCTTATGCTCACCAACACCCGTCTCGCCTTCCGGCAATTCGCCAAGTCACCGGGCTTCAGTTTTGTCGCCGTGCTGGCTCTCGCTCTCGGCATCGGTGCCAACACCGCGATGTTCAGCATCGTCAACACGCTGTTCCTGCGCCCGCTGCCTTATGCGCAACCCCGTCGCCTCGTGCAGCTCACCTCGACGCTGCCCGACGGACAGTTGGTCAACGCCCCGTTTTCTTTTCCGCGGTATCTGGCGGTGCGCGACGCACAGACCGTGTTCAGCGACCTTACGATCGGAACGTTCAGTGCCTTCAACATCACCGGACGCGGCGATCCCGAGCAGGTGCAGGGAATGCACGCCGTCTCGAATTTTCTCCAGACGCTGGGACTGCAACCGGCGCTCGGCCGATTCTTCTCCGCCGCCGAGGATCAGCCCGGCGGTGCGCCCGTCGTCGTGCTCAGCCATTCCTATTGGTTGAGAAAATTCAACGGCGACCGCGGCATCCTCGGCCAATCCCTCACGCTCGACGGCCGGCCGTGCACGATCATCGGCGTGCTGCCCCCGGTGCTATCGCAATTTCCCTACAACCAGGCCGAGCTCTGGGTGCCGCGACCAAAGGAGATTTCCTTTCTCGTCCCGGCGCAACTTGAGAACGGTTCGTTCAGCTTCCAGGTCCTCGCCCGCCTCAAACCTGGCGTCTCCCTCGCGCAAGCCCGCGAAGCCGTAAGTCTGCTCGCCGCCGGCTATCGCGCGGCCAACCCGAAGAACATCGACGCCCCATCGTCGGCACAGGTCAATCTGTTCCTTGACGATCTCGTCGGCAACCAGCGGCCCACGTTCAGCGCACTTTTCGGGGCGGTGGGTTGTGTCCTCCTCATCGCCTGCGCCAACGTCGCCAACCTGCTGCTCGCGCGCTTCGCCGGGCGGCGTAAAGAGATCGCCGTGCGTTTCGCCCTCGGGGCCAGCCGCGGGCGCGTCATCCGCCAGTTTCTCGCCGAGAGTCTGCTCATCGCCGTCCTCGGGGCCGCCGCGGGCCTGCTCATCGCCCAATGGGGACTCGAGGCGTTCATGAAGATCGGACAGGATTTTATCCCGCGTTCGCTGGAAATTTCGCTGGATCCCATCGTCCTCGCCTTCACAGCCGGGTTGGCGCTGCTGACCGGACTCGCCATGGGTATCGTGCCGGCGTGGCAGGCCGCGGGGCCGGATGTCAACGAAGCCCTGAAATCAGGCGCACGCGGTTCCAGCGGCAGCGTGCAGGAAAACCGCTTTCGGCATGGCCTGCTCGTCGGCGAGATCGCGCTCTCGCTCGTGCTGCTGGTCTCCGCTTCCCTGTTGCTGGCCAGTTTCTCCCGACTGCAAGCCGTGGCACCGGGTTTCAATGCCGATGGCGTCTTCGTCGGAGGCCTCAATCCACCGCCCGCCAAATACGGCCCCGCTCCGGCGCTGGCCGAATATTATCGGCGAGTCCTCGAGCGGGTCGCCACCCTGCCGGGCGTGAAGTCAGCCGCCCTCAACGACGCCTTGCCGCTCAGCGGAAACAACAGTCAGGCCCCCGTCGCCGTGGTCGGCCGGCCGATCCCGCCGCTCAGCGAGCAACCCCTCGCGCTGCGGCACATCGTCAGCCCCGGCATGTTCGCCACGCTCGGCATCGGCTTCAAAGCTGGCCGCGACTTCGGCCAGCGCGACAACCCCACGGCCCCGCAGGTGGTCATCATCAACGCGACGATGGCCCGCCTGTATTTTACCCAGCAGAATCCCGTCGGCCAGAAACTCGTGACCGGCATGAGCCAGCGCATGGCCGAGATCGTCGGTGTGGTGGCGGACAACCATTCCAACGATCTGACTTCGCCGCCGGTCGCCGAATATTTCCTCCCCGCGCTCCAGCGCCCTGATAATTTCACTGCGCTGATTGTCCGCACCGACGGCGACCCCGTCGCCCTCACCGGTGCCATCCGCGCGGCGCTCAAGGAAGTCGACCCCGATCTGCCGCTCCTCAACCCCACAACGCTGACCGCGTTGATCGCCCAGTCGAGCGCCGACCGCCGCTTGGTGATGGTGCTGCTCGCCGCCTTCGCCGGGCTCGCCGTGGTGCTAGCGAGCATCGGCATTTACAGTGTCATGGCCTACATCGTCACCCAGCGCAGCACCGAGATCGGCATCCGGATGGCTCTCGGCGCGAGCCCCGGAATGGTGCAACGAATGGTGGTCGCCCAAGGCCTCAAGGTGGCGGCCGTGGGGATTGTCGTCGGCATTGTCGCGGCGCTTGGTTTCACCCGGTTGCTGCAGACTTTCCTCTTCGAAATCCGGCCGGGCGATCCGTTGATCTACGCCGGCATCTCGCTGCTCATTGCCATGGTGACATTCTGTGCCTGCTGGATTCCCGCTCGCCGCGCCGCGCACGTCGATCCGCTCGTCGCCCTGCGCAGTGAGTGAGCCTCTCTTTATGCTCAACGATATCCGTTTTGCCCTCCGCCAACTCGCAAAGAGCCGCGGCTTCACTCTCGTCGCCCTGCTCACGCTCGCACTCGGCATCGGAGCGACGACGGCCATCTTCACCGTCGTCAACACCGTGCTGCTCCGTCCGCTCGAATTCCCGCAACCGGAGCAGCTCGTTGTCTTGGAGGAATCCGGTGGGGACGACAAGGCCGT
>JANXWT010000152.1 GCA_025351035.1 Opitutia bacterium
TACCCGGCCGGGTCTTCCCCCGCGCCCAAACAGTCGTCGCGCATCTCCACCCTCGCCTTCAACGGCGAACTCAACACCCCGCTCATCCCGATCCAAATGGGCAACGAGTCCTTCGTCGTGCTCATCGACTCCGGCAGCGACGGCAGCCTGACGCTCAATGCCGCGGGTCTGCATCCGAAATTCGCCAACGGCCCGCGCGTCGGCACGCTCATCGCCTCGCTCTCCGGCGACCGCCGCCAGTTCGTCGGCCGGCTCGCGCAAGACATCCTCGTCGGCACCCATGTCATCGAGCACCCCATCGCCGATCTCACCGACGAACTTTCGTCGCTCGGCGGCGAGGTGCTGCGGAATTTTTCGCTCACATTTGACCAGCGACGCAATCAGGTGACCTTCGCCCGGGTTGACGACGGCCCGCTGCGGCTCGCCCCACGTCGCAGCCTTGGTCTCTCGTTCGGCCGTTCGTCCAGCTACTGGCGCGTGCTCGCCGTCGTGCCCGAGACGCCCGCCACGCAGCTCAATGTCCAGCCCGGCGACCTCGTCGTGCGGATCAACGGCGAGCCGGTGGCCCAGTGGGACTACGAACGCTACGCGCAGTTGGTGAAGGTCGCCGCGAAAATCACCTGCACATTTCTCGCCGGTGCCCGCGAATACGACGTCGAGGTGCCCGTGTTCGAGCTGGTGCCGTAGCGGCTTCGCCGCAGTTCACGGTTCAAAGTTCACCGCTCAATGTCGGAGCCGACCCGGTGAACCGAGAACTCCGAACTGAAACCTCTCAGCCATTCTTCCTCAGCAAATACGCCGCCGCGCCGTCGTGGCCGTCGATCCAAGGCAGGCTGAGGATTTTCTGCTCCAGCTTGAAGGGACCGCCGGCGCGGGTGTCGAAGAAGGCTTTGATGACGCGGTCGTTTTCCTCGGCGTCGAGGCTGCACGTGCTGTAAACGAGCCGGCCGCCGTTGCGCACGAGCCGCGCGGCGGCGTGGAGCAGCGCGAGCTGCTGCTTGGCGTGCTTGCCGAAATCACCCTCTTCGAGCCGCCACTTCACGTCGATGCGGTGGCGCATGACGCCGGTGTTCGAGCACGGCGCGTCGAGCAGCACGGCGTCGTAGCTCGCGGGCAGGTTCAGGTTGCGATAGAAATCGGTGCCGACCTTCGTGAGATCGACCTCGGCGAGCGACACCTGCACGCCCGCCGGGGCGCGGGAGAGATTTTCCTTCAGGCGCGCGAGGCGCAGGTCGGGTTTCGCGGGCCCGCCGGCTTCGGGGAGTTTCGCCGGCAGGTCGAGCGCGATCACTTTGCCCGACTGCATGCGGTCGGCGATGAAGAGACTCTTGCCGCCGGGCGCCGCGCAACAGTCGAGCACACTCTCGCCGGACTGCGGCGCAAGCAGGTCGACGCTCAGGCGGGTGGACGGGTCCTGCAAGTAGAGCTGGCCGTCGCTGATGAGCCGGCGCACTTCGTCCCAATGCCCGGCCTTCACTTCGCAAAAGCCGGCCCACTTCGTCGGCGCAAGAAATTCAGGCAGCGGTGCCTCGGTCCGCGTCCGCGCACGGGCGTAGACGGGCGCGGGTTTCTGATTCCAGTCGAGAAGCTGCCGCGTGGCGTCGGGCCCGAAGAGGCGCAGCCAGCGCTCAACCAGCCACCCGGGGTGGGCAAACTCCACGGCGAGGTCGGCGGCGAGCACGCCGGTCTTGACCGGGCCCGCGAGGAGCCGGGCGGCGAGTTTGCGGGCGACGGCATTGATCAGGCCGGCCTCCTTCTGACTGGCCACAGTCTTGGCCCGCTCAACGGCGTGGTGGACAATTTTGGCGGCGGCGGCTGTTTTGCCCTCCAAAATCTCGAACCCGGCGACCATCAGAATCGCCCGCACTTTCGTGCGCGGAGCGTGCGCCATGAGTCCGGCGAGCCCGGATTCGATGAGACTGGACCAGCGCACCACACCGTAAAACAAATGCTGACAGCGTGCGCGTTCCTGCCCGGAGAGGATCGCCGGAAGTCCTTCCAACAGTGTGTCTACTCGCTCGGCGCGCGCGAGCCACCGCTCGGTGACTTGCACGGCAGATTCCCAACCGTCGGTGAGCGCATCGCTGGCACCCGAAGGAGCTTTATCCAAACCCTGTTTGACATCCCGCATCATTATGGCCTCAACTAATCGGTTCACTCACTCGATACGCAATTATGAATTCCGCAGCCATCACCTCGCTCCTTGCCAAACACCCCGCCCTGAAGGCGTCCAAAGCCAAACTCGAGGCCATGGAACCCGGCAATTACGTCGTCCACCGCAGTTGGGGTTTCGGTCAGATCAAGGATTACGATGAGTCGGACCAAAAGCTGGTCATCAATTTCAAGGACAAGAAAAGCCACCATATGGACCCGGTGTTCTGTGTCAGCAGCATGGAAGTCCTCCCCGCCAAGCACATCCTCGCCCGCAAGGAGACCGAGCCGGCCAAGATCAAGGCCCTCCTCGAGGACGACCCCGTGCAGCTCGTCATCGACACCCTGTCCGCCTACCCGAACAAGGCCGCCAGCGCCATCGAGCTGGAGCACGTGCTCAACCAAGTCGTTGGCGAGGAGAAGTTCAAACGCTGGTTCTCCGGCGTGAAGAAGCAGCTCATCAAGGACCCGCGCGTCGGCGTCCCGGCCAAGAAGACCGATTGCTACATCGTGCGCGACGAGCCCATTTCCGCGGAGAACGAAATCCTCGAAGCCTTCGGCTCCACCCGCTCGGCCCGCCGCCGCATCACGCTCGCCGAGGATCTCTTGGCCGCCTCCATCAAGGAAGAGTCCAAGGCCTCCCTCCAGTTGGTGCTCTCCGGCATCACCGAGGCCGTGCGCGACAGTAACCAGCTCGACGCCTCCGAGCGCCTCTACGGTGCCTTCGTGCGCGACGAACTCGCCCGCATCCTCGGCCACGGCACGACCAGCTACAACCCGCCCCAATCCGAACTCATCAAGGAAATTCGCGGCCTCAACGCCATCGCTGAGAAGATTCCCGTCCATTTCCAGTCGCGCTTCCTCGATCTCGTCAAGGAGACGCATCCCCTCGAATGGCGCGAGATCGTGTTCTCCCTCCTGAAGACCTCGCAGGGCAAGTTCACCACCGAGTGCATCAACTTCCTCATCGAGCACGGCCAGACCGACGAACTCGCCCAAGCCCTCAAGCGCTGGAAGACCGAGCAGAACCTCCGCGCGCCCGTCCTGCACTGGGTGATCAAGAACCGTCACTCGAAGAAATTCGCCAAGCTCCTCACCGAACTCATCACGCCCCGCCTGCTCGGCGCGATCTTCTTCGCCATCGACTACGAGGCCCTCCAGTCCGCCGGCACCCGCCGCATCCCCCTTGCCGAGGCCTTGAGTGACGACACCGACCTCATCTCCGATCTTCTCGCCGCCGCGGACACCGAGACCGCCCGCGATCTCGCAAACAGCCTCCTCCTCAACCAAGGCTTCGAGGAGCTCACCAAGAAGTCGCTCCTCGCCCGCTTCATCAAATTATTCCCGTCCCTCCAGTCGCTCGTCTCCGGCGAGTCCGAGGTGAAGGACGAACAGCTCCTCGTCTCCCGCGACAGCTACGAGCGCCGCCGCATTGAATACGAAGAGATCGTCTCCAAGCGCATCCCCGACAACTCCAAGGCCATCGCCGCCGCCCGCGAGCACGGCGACTTGCGCGAAAACTCCGAATTCAAGATGGCCAAGCAGGACCAGTCCGTCCTCATGTCGCAGAAGGCGCAGCTCGAACGCGACCTCGCCCGCGCCCGCATCAGCGATTTCGCCGAAGCCACCACCGACCAAGTCAGCGCCGGCACCATCGTCGACCTCCGCGACGTCACGAGCGGCAAGGCCGTCCGCTACACCGTCCTCGGCGCGTGGGACAGCGATCCGGAGAACCACGTCATCGCTTACAAGACGCCGCTCGGCCAGGTCATCCTCGGCAAGAAAATCGGCGAGCACGTGAAGCTGAAGATCGGCACCTCGCACCACGAATACCAAGTCGCCGGCATCAGCCGCTACGCCGACCACAAGAAGTAATCGCCGACGCGGCGCCGCCGACTTCCCGTGGCCGCGCCACCCCGCGCTTTGAACTCGTCCTGGGACACGCTGAAAATCCTCTCCGACTCGACGCGGCTACGCCTGCTCGCCTTGTTGTCGAAGGAGGAACTGTCGGTCGCCGAGTTGCAGGAGATCCTCGGCATGGGCCAGTCGCGCATCTCGTCCCAACTCGCGCAACTGCGCCAGTCCGGCTTCGTGAGCGACCGGCGCGACGGCAAGAAAGCTTTTTACTCCGTCCGCGCAGGCCAGCCTCCACGGCAACTCGCGTTGCTCAAGGCTGCGTGCGAGTCCGTCACTGAATTTCCCGAGTCCATTGACGACCGCGCCAACCTCGACCGCACGCTCCAAAAGCGCCGCCGTCTGTCCGAGCAGTATTTCAACCTCATCGCCGGCAAACTCGGCAAGAACCACTGCCCCGGCCGCTCGTGGGAAGCCCTGGGCCACCTCGCGCTGCGGCTTGTGCCCGCCATCACTGTTGCCGACCTCGGCGCCGGCGAAGGCCTCGTCTCGCAGCTCATCGCCCACCGCGCCGAGCGCGTCTGGTGCATCGACAGTTCCCCGCGCATGGTCGAGGTCGGCACGGAGCTCGCGCGGAAAAACGGCCTCGCCAACCTCGCCTACAAGCTCGGCGACATCGAGCAGGTGCCGCTGCCCGACAAGTCCGTCGATCTCGCCATCCTCTCGCAGGCACTGCACCACGCCAACCATCCGCAGACCGCCGTCGACGAGGCCTTCCGCATTCTGAAGCCCGGCGGCCAGCTCCTCGTGCTCGATCTCAAGGAGCACGGCTTCGAAAAGGCCCACGAACTCTACGGCGACATCTGGCTCGGTTTCAAAGAGACCGCTCTGCATGGCTTCCTGAAAAAAGCCGGTTTCCAGAAAGTCGAGGTCACCGTCGTCTCCCGCGAAGCGCACGAACCGATGTTCGAGACGCTCCTCGCCAGCGGCGTGAAAGCGGTGCGGTGAAGCACCCCCGTCCGCCCGGGCGCTACGGCACGAGGCCGCGACTGGTAACCAACCGGCGGGTCACGCCGACCAGATCCTCGTAGATGTCGCGCTTGAAGAGTCCGTCCCCGTGCGCCGCGCGCAAGGCCGGCACCACATGGCGCCAGATTTCCTCATACAAATCGCTGACGAGCGCGGCCGGCGGATTGCGCCCGGGTCGGCCCACCATGCCCAGCACCTCCCGGATGGCCCGGGTCGGGTTCCGCCCGTGCACTTTGGCGTCGATGCCGTTGAGGTCGCTCAAAGTTATTTGCAGCCGGTGCTCCACCGACTCCAGCACATGGAAATCGTGGTCGCCCATCTGCACCCGCAACGCGACGGCGAGACCCAGTTCGAACGGCATGTTGAAACGCGCCGGCAGCTTCCGGGCGTAGCTTAGATCGTGGATCGAGACTTTGCAGTTCGCCATGAGCCGTTTGATTCGCCGCAACCGGCCGATGCCGACTTCCGGCATGTCGAAGGTCAGGCGCGGCGTGCGCCCGGCCGCGATCACGGCCACGGTCAACGCCACAAACAACCGCTCATACTGGCGGTCGTAGGGAACATTGAGGAACACCTGCTTGGCCCGGAGCGGTGACGCTTTTTTGCGCCGGCTCACTGGCATGTGCTACCTCTTGCGCTTCGCTTCCAGCCGTTCGATCACCGGCGTATATTTCTCGATGATCTGGGCGTAACGGCGTTTCGACATGCCCAGCGATTCGAGAAATTCGCCCTGCGTCGCCGGCTTGGTCACGTGGCGAAAATGCCCGTGCCCTCCTCCCGAGGAAGAGCTGTGGCGGGCCGGTTTGCTGAGTGTTGCGGTTGCCATAAAATCAGGGGTTACGGAAGTCGGCGTGACCGGGATTGTCAACCATGGGCATCGGCACGGGCGCGGGCATGTTTAGG
>JANXWT010000176.1 GCA_025351035.1 Opitutia bacterium
TGGACCGGCTGGGCCGACCCCGCCTACGCCCGCCTCATCGCGTCCACCCGAATAACGCCCGACCCCAAGGCGCGCTACGAACTCTTCCAGCAAGCTGAGACTCTCCTCCTCGCCGACGCCCCCGTCGCCCCTGTCTTCTTCGGCGTCCGCTCCTACCTCATCAACCCCGCCGTGCGCGGCTGGGCTCCCGCTCTCCTCGGCTTCCACCAATACAAAAAGGTTTACCTCCAAAGCCAGTAACCGCACCCTTTGCCCGTGTCTTTTCGCGCCCAGCTTTCGTTTCTCCTCTGCACCCTGCTTGCTGTCTCTGCATTGGCGTCTGACCTGAAGATCGTCCGCGTCTTCACGGGCTGGCGCGAGGCGGCGGCGTTCAAGCGCATCTCAGAATATTTCGACGGTAAGGAAAACACCGGCGGCGAACTCGTGCTCCGCACGCACTCCGACGAGCGCGCCGGCTGCTACTTCCTTCTCCGCGTCGCGAATCTGGGCGCGGCCACGACGACTAAGCTGCAATTGCAGATCATCACGCCAGCTTTCGCCAAGCCCATCGTCTACACTTTTCCCGTTGAGCTGAAATCCTGCGACACGGTGATCAACCTCGGCCTCACCGGCGCCGACTGGCCGGATAAGAAGGCCAATCCCGTCGCGTGGAAGATTGATCTGCTCGGCGCCGACGGCAAAAGCCTCGCGTCCAACGCCAGCTATCTCTGGGAAAAACCCGCCGGCAACTGACGCGCTCTGAGTGCGCCACGCAACGATGAGCACGGCGAGTTGGTCCATTTGGCAACCGCTCGACATAGACTGGGCGCCCTCGCCCGAAGTCCTCGCCGAAAATCTCGACGGCGGACAGGCGTTCCGGTGGCACAGCGACAATGGTGTTTGGACCGGCCTTTGGTCCGAAAACGTCGCGCAACTCTGCCTGCGCGACGGCGCACACCAATGGCGCGCACCTCCATCGATGCACGCGCGCGTCGCCCGGGAACTGCCGCGTTATCTCGGCGCTGATCTCGACTGGCCCGCGCTCGTCGACTCTCTCCCCTCGCGCAGCGATCCGCATCTCACGCGCTGCCTCGCGGCCTATCCCGGCCTGCGCATTCTGCGCCAACCTTTCGGCGAGACGCTCCTCGGTTTCCTCTGCAGCGCCACGAAGCAAATCGTGCAGATCAAACAAATGCTCGCTCTCCTCGCCAAGCAGCACGGTCTGCCGGTCGTATCCGACTCATCACTGGTCACAGGTTACTCATCACATCGTCTTCCCACCTGGCCCGCTCTCGCCGCGATCCCCGAAGCCGATCTCCGCGCGTGTCAGCTCGGCTTCCGCGCACGCTTCATCCACCAGACCGCGCTCTTCCTCGCCGCGCATCCCGGCTGGCTTACTGAGACCGAACAACTCCCCTACACCGCCGCAAAGGCACGCCTCATGGAACTCCCCGGCGTCGGCGAGAAAGTTGCCGACTGCGTGCTGCTCTTCGGTGCCGGCAAACTGGAGGCATTCCCCGTCGACACGTGGGTGCTCAAATCCCTCGCGCGCCGCTATGATCTCGTCGGGTGGAAGCCCGCGCAGGTCGCGCAATTCGGTCGCGCGCATTTCGGCCCCCTCGCCGGCGTCGCCCAGCAGTTCTTGTTTTCTTGGGAGCGTGCCCACGGCGGCCGGTAGGGGGGCGCAGGTCTTGCTGCACCCAGAAATACCAATCGCTAATCAACGCTCATTGGCGCTAATTCCAGATGAGCGAAGATTAGCGCGAATTAGCGGTTAAAAAATCTGGCCGGGCACTAATAATCAACTAGCAGGCTACGGCCGAACTTGTGATGGCCTACTTCGCCTTCTGGATCAACTCCACCTCGTAACCCTCGGGTGCGTCAATAAACGCGATGATCGAACCGCTCCCGGTCTTCGTCGGTCCGTCGCTCAGCGCGAAACCGTGCTTCGTCAGGTCGGCCGCGAAGGCCGCGAGGTCGTCCACCTCAAACGCAAGGTGCATCAGATCAGGCTGCACCTGCACGGGCGGGGCGCCGGGCGGCATCTGGCAGAGTTCGATCTCCTCGTCGCTGTTCGGCGTGGCGAGAAAAACCAACTGCGCCCCGCGCGGCGACGTGTGCCGGCGCGTGCACTTCAGCCCGAGGGCCTGTTCGTAGAATTTCACGCTGCGCTCGATATCGTTCACGCGCATCCGGGTGTGGAGAAGTTTTTTGACGCTCATCATGCCGTCAGCGTAGGAAATTTCGCCCGCAAATCACGCGAATTTATGCTGTGACCTGTCTCTGCCTTTGACTCCCGGCTATCGGCACCAGACTCTTTTGCCGGGCGACGGCCCGGACAAACACCGGGCTGGCAGCTCTGCTGCGGCGAAGGCCGCAGGACAGACCCCGGGCGCTCAGCAAAGCGCAACAGGGAGCCAGCATCTCTCAACTCTCATCTCTCAACTCTCAACTTTCCCCATGTCCCTCACTCTCGCCCGCATCCGCGCCGCCCACGACCGCATCCGCCCGCATATCACGCGAACTCCCGTGCTCACGAACGACGCGCTCGATGCGGCCTGCGGTGGGCAACTCTTTTTCAAGTGCGAGAATTTTCAACAAGCGGGCGCATTCAAGTCGCGCGGAGCCGTCAACGCCGTCTTCTCGCTCACCGACGCCAAGGCGCAGCACGGCGTGGTGGCCCACTCCTCCGGCAATCACGCCGCCGCCGTCGCTCGCGCCGCCCGCATCCGCGGCATCCCCGCCTACCTCGTCATGCCGCACAACGCGCCCAAATCCAAAGTGCGCAACGTCGAGAGCTACGGCGGCCAGATCACTTACTGCGAGCCGAACCTGACCGTGCGCGCGGCGACCTGCGCGCGCA
>JANXWT010000190.1 GCA_025351035.1 Opitutia bacterium
GGGTCGTTCGCTATCCCACCTGCAAGTCGGAAATCCCAACTGAGTTTTCGACACACCCTAACCTAAATTGCACCATGCAAAAATCGCTCGTTAAGCTGCTACTCGCAGCGGTCTCGGTCGCGGCGCTCCTCGCGTCGACCCCCTCCGCTCTCGCTCAAGGCATCACAACTGCCGCTCTGACCGGAATCGTGACCGACAACCAAGGCAAGCCGATCGCCGGCGCATCTGTGACCGTCACTCATGAACCGTCCGGCACCCGTCTTAACACGACCACCCGCGCGAGCGGCCAATACGACGTCGCCGGTATGCGCGTCGGCGGTCCCTACATCGTGACCGCCTCCGCGGTTGATCACAAAACCGGCACCCAGTCCGATGTGTTTGTCGAGGTCGGCGACACCGGTGCCGTCAATTTGCAGCTCGTGCCGGACGTGATTCAGCTCGAAGCCTTCAAGGTCACCGCTGACCGCAATGATGTGACGTTCGGCGCCGGCAAGATCGGCACTGGTTCGAGCTTTAGCTCGCAGGAAATCGAGAACACCCCAACCGTGCGCCGCAATATTCAGGACATTGCGACCCTTGATCCCCGCATCACCGTGCTCTCACTCGACCAAGGCGGCAATATGAGCGCTTCCGGCCAAAACTACCGGTTCAATTCATTCTTGGTCGACGGCGTGCAAGCCGGCGACTCATTCGGCCTGAATGGCAACGGCTTCTCGTCGTTGCGCAGTCCGATCCCGCTCGAGGCCATCGCTTCGCTGAGTGCGGATCTGACACCCTACGACGTCCGCCGCGCGGGCTTCACCGGTGCCCTCATCAACGCCGTCATTAAATCCGGCACCAACGATTTTCACGGCATCCTTTATGGAGAGCAGACCAAGCAGAACTGGCGTGCGATCAATCCCGTGACCAAGGTCCGGGATGTCTTCGACGAGAAGGTCAAGGGCTTCGCGATCGGCGGTCCGATCATCAAGAACAAACTCTTCTTTTTCATTGCCTACGATGACTTCAAGCGCAGCGCCTCGCCCCCCGCCGCAAACTTTGTGCCCGACGCCACGCAGCTCGCTGCCATCGTCGCGCGCGCGACGGCCTTGGGCTATGCCGCCGGCAATCTGACTGCGGTGAACACCTCCTTCCAGACGACCAAGATCGCCAAGCTCGACTGGAATATTTCCGACCAACATCGCGTCACCTACACCTACCGCAAGAACGAAGGGCAGGACACCAACTTTGCCGAATTCGCCGGCGCGACCTCGACCTCGCTGAGCAACTATTGGTTCCAGCAGCCGCGTATCACGACCAGCCACACCGCCCAGTTTTTCAGCAACTGGACCTCCAATTTCCGCACGGAAATCGACTACTCCGCCACAAAGTATAACGGATCGCCCAAGAACCTGGGCGTAGCGTTCCCCCGCGTGTCGGTCGGCAGCATTACCGGCACACGTCTTGACACTGGCCTTACGGCTACCGGCTCAGTGGTTCTCGGCACAGAAAATTCACGCCAGCTCAACTTCATCACGACGGACGAAAAGAACGCCAAGTTTACCGGCGAGTATTCCTTCGGCAGCCACACCTTGGCCTTCGGCTTGGAAGACGATGTGACCAAATTCGACAACAGGTTTGTCCAAAACACTGACGGAAATTACTCGTTCCCGAACCTAGCCGCCTGGCAGGCCGGCACGCCCGTCTCCGCATTCACCTTGGCCAAGCTGAATCCCGGATTCACGCTGGACAACGCTTTTGCCAGATGGAAATACGACGCGCGCGCCTATTTCATCGAGGACACTTGGCGCCCGAACCAGCAACTCACGCTGCTCGCCGGTCTGCGCTATGATATTCCACTCGTGCCCAACGCACCGCCGAAAGCCACAGGATTCGAAACCGGCTTTGGCATCCCGAACGACACGACCAACGACGGCAACTCGACAATCGCTCCCCGCTTCGGCTTCAACTATGAGTTAAAGACCGAGCGCAAGACCCAGATTCGCGGCGGCATCGGCCTCTTTCAAGGCAAAAACCCGGCGGTGTGGATCTCCAACGCGTATTCCAATTCGGGCGCCCTCGGCAACGTCACGGCCGCCGTCACCGGCGGCGTCGTTCCGGGTTTCGTTTTCACGGCCGACCCCAACAATCAAGTGGCTCCGGCCGGCCAGCCCCCGGCCCCCAACATCAATGTAACCGACCCGAGACTCAAGCAACCGGTCTCTTGGAAAGCCAATCTGGGCGTCGATCACAAGCTGCCCTTCGGCGGTCTCGTTTTCACCGCCGAGATTAACTACCTCAAGGTGGACCAAGCGCTCAATACCACCTTCCTCAATTACTCCACGAACGGCACCCTGCCCGACGCCCGCATTCGCTATGGCGGCACCGTTACTCCAGCGGCCAACTTTGCGGTCAGCGGCGTTACAACCTTGGCGCAGGCGCAGACGCTCTTCGGCACACAGACGGTCATCACCAGCGCCACCACCGGCGCCACCGGCGTGGTGCAAAATGTCACCGCCGTTAATGCCACCACCGGGGTGCTCACTTTTGTATCTTCCAGCGTCAATGGCCGCCGTCGCGTCAATACCGGCGGTCCGACCGGCGCCGGTTTCGCCGACGTCTTTTATCTGACCAACACGGATCAGGGCAAAAGCCTCGACTTCTCACTTTCCCTCCGCCGCCCGATGAAGAATCATTGGGCTTGGTCCATTGGTTATACGCACAATACCTCCACTGAGGTCAGCCCGATGACTTCGTCCACCGCGTCCTCCAACTACTCGAATCGCGCCTCGATCAACCCGAACGAAGACGTCGTCTCGACCTCCAACTACCAGATCAAGGACCGCATCGTTGCGACCCTGACCCGTGAGTTTGAGTTCATCAAGAACGCCAAGACCGTTGTGCAATTGGTCTATCAGGGGCGCACGGGGCGGCCTTATTCGTGGATCTTCCGGGGCGATGCCAACGGCGACGGCTTCAGTTTCAACGATCTCCTCTACATGCCTACCGGCCCGACCGACCCGAAGGTGGCCTGGGCCAGCTCGGTTGAGCGCGATGCCTTCTTCGCCTTCGCGGCCAACACCAATTTGGCGAAATACGCCGGCACCAACGCTCCGCGCAACAGCGAAGCGTCGCCGTGGATGCAGACCGTGGATCTCAAGTTCACCCAGCAGATCCCGCTTTACCGTGATCGCCTGCGCGCCGAGCTCTATGTCAACGTCCTGAACTTCGCCAATTTCTTCAACCGGAAGTGGGGCATTCAGGAAGAGGTGCCCTTTTCTTACAAACGCGCTGTCGTCGGCGCTGTATTCAACGGGGCTGGCAACGGTGGGGCGGGCCAGTGGGTCTACACCTACAACAGTTCGACCTTCGATGCGGTCCCGATCACGGCCAACGACACGCAAGTCTCCCGCTGGCAGGTGCAGGCGGGCATGCGCGTGCGCTTCTAAACCCGGATCAAGTTAACCACTCCCTAGGCGCCCGGCATTACCGCCGGGCGCTTTTTCATGTCCGAATGTCAGCCGCTTTTCTCCCAGTCTCAGGAATTGAATACTAAACATTCCTCGCAGCTTGCCGCGGGGTCTTCCAAGTAAAGATCCTCGGGGCAAGCCCCGA
>JANXWT010000209.1 GCA_025351035.1 Opitutia bacterium
CCAGCCCGCACACGGTCGCGATGTCGAGGCCGGTCACGGTGTTGTCGGCCGACTTCACGTTGACCGAGGCCTCGTTGTAGAAACCGTCGAGGTGGCCGCCGGTCTGCGCGAGCCACACCTCGTCGAGGCGGACACCCGCGCGTTTCTCGGCCATCTCGAGCGCATGGTGCGTCGCCTCGCAGGCGGCCTTGTAGTCGACGACCTCGCCCTTCATCACGCCGCGCGCGGGCGCGACGCCGACGCCGATGATATTGAGACTGCGCCCGCGGGAGACTTCCCCGGCGAGCACGGCGATTTTGCCGGTGCCGATTTCGACAGCACCCACGATGCGACTGTTGTTAGAGATCACGTTTCCCCTTCCTTTGCGGTTGAGTGGTAATGGTTGGATGAGCTTTGAAAAACTGGTCGGCCGGCCGGTCGAACTGCACCGCCACCTGGCTGCCGAGCGTGAGGTTCACCTGCATGAGCGCGGCGTCAGGCTGGACACGCGCGGCGTCGATCACGTAGTCGAGCTGCGCGACTTGCCGGAAAAAATCTTCCCGCCGGCTGAACACGATCCGCGGAATCTCCTGCGTCTTCACCACGATCTCGTCGCTCTCCGCCAACTGCGCCAGCGAGACGATGAGCCACTCGCGGTAAAGATGCGGCGCCTGCAGTTGCGCGGTCGTGAGAAGATTCGCGACCGCGTCCATCCCGGCGATGGGCGCATAGCCGTCGCCGGTGCGAGTCAGCTTCACGCCGTCGAGCCACGGCAAGCTCGCAAGGAGCGGTTTGCCGTAGTTGACGCCGGCGTAGATCACGCCGTCACGCGCCACGACGAGCTGCTGCGGGCGGCCGTCGCTGTCCTGCACCTGAATCCGCGCCACCGGCGAACGCTCCTGCAATGTCACCGCCAGCAGGTCGGGAAAATTCCGCGTGAGCACGGCGACGCGCACCTGGCCGTGGCCGGTCAGCCGATCGCGCAACGCGGTGAGATCGAGCCCCATCAGCGACGCGTTTTTCGGCAACGCCAAGGTGGCCGCCACCCAGTTTCTCGTCAGGGTGCCGTCGGTGATGAGCGTGATTTCGCGCACCGGCTCGCTGCGCACGGCCGTGGCCAGTGCCTCGCGATCGTGCTCCCACGAATGCACGACGGCATAGGCGCTCCACGCGGCGAGCCCGGTGCCGGCACAGACCACGGTGTATTTCAGCCACGCGAGATTGCGGCGGTGGCGACCCTTGCTCGACAACGCGACCGGCTGCACGTCCTGACGAATGCTGCGCCAGGAGCGGCCGGGTTGGGCAGAGGAGTTGTCGGTGGGGGCGCTCATTTCTTCAAAGTGCGGCCGAGCCGAAAGCGTTCCACGGCGGGCGCGACCAATTCGCAGCACAACGCATTGAAATCCAATCCCACGCAAGCGGCGCTCATCGGCAGGAGGCTGGTTTCTTTCATGCCGGGCAGCGTGTTGAGTTCGAGAAAATAAATCTCGCCCTCGGTCGAGAGCATGTAGTCCAGCCGCGCGTAGTCGCGGCAGCCGCACGCCGCGAACGCCGTCTCCGAAAACTGGCGCACCAACGTGCCAATCTCCTCGGAGATTTGCGCCGGGGCGAAATACTCCGTCAGCCCCTTCGTGTATTTGCTCGCGTAGTCGAACACGCCCGACTTCGGCACGATCTCCACGACACCCATCGCGCGCCCCCGCAGCAGGCCGACGGTCAGCTCGCGGCCAATGATTTTCTTCTCCGCCAGCCAGTCGCCCTGCCGCAGTCCGCCGATCGCGATTTGCAGTCCGGCCTTGGACGTCACCAGCTGCAAGCCGAAGCTGCTGCCCTGCCGGTTGGGCTTGAGCACCACCTGATCGCCCAGTTCGGCCGCCAACGCCGCAGGAGCGGGCTTTTTCGCTGCGTTGAAAAACCGCCCCGGGGCCACCTGGACGCCGACGGCCGACACGGTCTGGCGCGTGCGCCATTTGTCGAAGCACAATTCGCTGCTGCGTGCATCCGAACCGGCGTAATGGAAACCCGCGGCCTCCAGCAGACGCTGCATGCCGCCGTCTTCCCCGAAGATGCCGTGCAGCGTCGAACAGACGACGTGCTTTGCCGGGTCGAGGCCCGCCGGCAACGCGTCGCCATCGACGACATACATCTCCGACGGATGCGCATACGCCATCGCCGACGCCACGAATTTTCCGGAACCGAGCGAGACCTCGCGCTCGGGCGACGTGCCACCGCACAGGACTGCAAGCACGGGTTCGTTCACAGCACGTCCCTCCATTCTTGTCCGAAAAGCAGCACTTCGGGCTCGAGAACGACGCCCCGGGCGCTCTGCACACGGGCGCGCACTTCCCGCACAAGGCCGATGATGTCGGCACAGGTCGCGCGACCGCGATTGACGATGAAATTCGCATGCACCGCGGACACTTCCGCGTCGCCCACGCGCAGGCCCTTCAAGCCGGTCTCGTCGATCAGCTTGCCCGCGGAGCCACCCGGCGGGTTCTTGAAGATGCAGCCGGCGCTCGGCTCGCGCGGCTGGGACTCCCCGCGCTTCTTCTGGTAAACGTCGATCTGCCGGCGGATGTCCGCCGACGCGCCCGCCGCCGGCCGCTTGAGGCAGGCACCAAGCGCAATCGCCTCGTGCAACTCGCCGCAATGCCGGTAGTCCACATGCATCTCGGCCCGCTTCATTGTGCGGACCTCGCCTTGCATCGTCATCAACTGAACCTCGTCCACGACATCGAACATCCAGCCGCCCATCGCGCCCGCGTTCATGCGGAGCGCGCCGCCGACCGAGCCGGGAATCCCTTCGAGAAACTCAAAGCCCGGCAGACCCGCCTTGGTCGCGAGACCGCAGAGGTTTTTCAACCGCAGCCCCGCGCCCGCCCAAATCCGGCCGTCGGGTTGCCGCGAGAATTCCCGCCAGCTCTCGTGACCGAGCGAGATGACGAGTCCGTCCACCCCATCGTCGGGAATGATGAGATTCGAACCGCGGCCGAGCAGCAGCACCGGCAGAGCGCAGCGGCCGGCCTCGCGCAAGAGCTGGCGCAAGTCCTCCACCGAGGCCGGCTCGGCGTAGATGCGCGCCGGGCCGCCCACGCGCATCGTCGTCCTCGGTGCGAGCGGCTCGCGTTCGCGCACCCTCGTCTCCGGGCTCAGCCGGTGGTTGAGTGAGAGGAGAAACTCGGGCCACACCGCGTCGCCCTGGGGCGGGAACGGGATTTTCCGGGAGGAAACTGGAGAAGGCAGGCTCATCCGTTCGTCGGCGCGGGCGCGTGGCGCAGGTGGCGCTTGGGCGGGATGCGCAGCGCGAGTTCTTCCAGATCGTGCACGATGGTGTCGATGCTGTTTTCCCGCGACATGCGGTGGAGGTTTTCGCTGAACTTGTGGAGCAGCCAGTCGTTGAAAATCACGTCGAGCACCTCGGCGCGGAGCTGCGGCAGCGCTTGCTCATCGAGCACGAAGCCGCCACCCTGCTGCTCGAAATAGCGGGCGTTGGCCCACTGGTGGTTGTCGGCCGCGAACGGATACGGGATGAGGATCGCCGGTGTTTCACAACGAATGAGCTCGGCGATGGAGCCGGCGCCAGCGCGGCTGACGACAAGATCAGCGGCGGAGAGCAGGTCGCCCATGCGGTCGGAGAACGCCTCGAAGCGCACGTGCACGGTCGCGCCGTTCTTCGACTGATAGAGGCGCTCGCCTTCGACGCAATTGCCGAGCCCGGCGACGCACCAAAGCTGGATGCCCTCGTGCGTGAAGGCCGCCACGTGCTCCTCCACCCACTGGTTGAGACGACCCGAGCCCTGGCTGCCGCCGATGACCACGAGGAGCTTTTGAGTCGGATTGAGGCCGAGGCGGGTGCGCGCCTCGGCGCACGGCACGCGAGCGATCTCATTGCGCACCGGCAGCCCGGTGTGGCGCACGGTGACTCCCCGCGTGCCCGGCAGCCGCACACCCGGTGGCAAATAGAGGCGGTGGGCGAAATCGGCGAGCGCGCGGACCGCGCGGCCGGGAATGCGGTTGGCTTCGTGCAGCGCAACGGGAATGCCGAGCAACCGGCCGGCGAAGACGACGCCGGCATTCGTGAATCCGCCAAAACCGATGATGGCATCGGGCTGTTGCTGGCGGAGAAATCGCCAGCTGAAAAAGAAACCGTGCGACTGCTTGACCACGAAGCGCAGGAGCCGGTCGGGACGTGCGGCGAAGGGCGCGCCGGGCACGCGGGTGGCGGTGAGATGCGGATATTTTTCGCAGAGCCGGGTGTCGACCCGCTTGCGCGAAATGAAGAGGGTCGCCTCGTGACCGCGCGCGATGAGTGCCTCGGCCAGCGCAATGCCGGGCGAGAGGTGGCCGCCGGTGCCGCCGCAGGCGATCAGGAATTTGCTCATGCGGCATCTCCCTTGAACCGGGTGTGGCCTGGCAGAAAGTTTTTCATGCCATCACCTCTGTGAGCGGGCGTTTGCGGAGGAGCGGCTTGGGCCGCTCCCAGGTGCGTGCGGTGTTAATAATAATGCCGACGAGCAGGCCCATCAGCAAAAGGTTCGAGCCGCCGGCACTGATGAACGGCAGCGACATGCCCTTCGTGGGCAACATGCCGGTGACGACGCCGAGATTGATGATCGCCTGGAGGCAGACCAGCAGCAGGCAACCGGTAACCAGGAGAAATTGAAAAAGATTCGGCGCGCGGCGCACGTGCATGAGGCCGGCTACAAAAATCGTGACGAAGAGCGCGACGACGAGCAGCGTGAACCAGAGGCCGAGTTCCTCCCCGAGGATCGCAAAGATAAAGTCGGTGTGCGCCTCGGGCAAAAAGGAATTTTGCTGGCGACCATTGCCGAGGCCGACTCCGTCGGTGCCGCCGGCGGCGAAGGCGAGAATCGCCTGCCAGAGTTGGTAGGCGCCGTCGCCGCGGTTTGCCTCGACATCCATGAACGACGTGATGCGGCGCAGTCGGTTCGGGTTGTGCAGCACGAGGACGGCGAAACCCATCAGCGCGACGGAAATCGACGGCAGCAGGAAGCGGAGTTTCGCGCCGGCGAGGAAAAGCATGAGCATGCCGATGCCGCCTGTGAGCAGCGCGGTGCCGAAGTCCGGTTCGGCGAGGATGAGTCCGGCAAACACCCCGACCCACGCGGCGGGGATGACGAAGCCGCGCACGAATTCGTGCAGCCGGCTTTGGTTCAGCGCGAGGTAGTGCGCGAGCGAGAAGACCATCGCGAGTTTGGCGAATTCGGAGACTTGCAGACGCATGCTGCCGAGCCCGAGCCAGCGGCGGCTGCCTTTCACCGTGATGCCGATGTGCGGGATGAGCACGAGCACGAGGGCCACCAAGGCGAAGCCGGCGCAGATCCAGGAGAGGCGGCGGAGTTGCTCAAGATCGGCGCGGGCAACCATCCAACCGGCGCCGAGCGCGAGCGCGAGGAAGATGAGCTGCTTGTAAAGGTAAGCGTAAGGACCGCCCTTCACCGTCGAGCTGGCGCTGAACAGCACCGCGAGACCGATGGCCAGCAACGCCGCGACACAAACCAGAATGACGCTCGCGGGTGTGATCGAAAGCGTGCGGCGTGGGGTGACGGCGCTCGGCGAACTCTCCATGGGAGGCGGAGCGTTTCAGGTTTTCGGCGGCGCGGCGTCTTTCCCGTCTTTCTTCGGCTCGTCCACCTTGATGGTGGGCACCTCGGGGCCAGTCGCCTTCAGACCGGCATCGAGGTCCTGGCCCGGCGGCGGCGGCTTGAGATCAAAATGTGGCGCGGTGGCGGCCGCGGGTTTCGCCGCGGTGTCGGCGGGAATATTCTTCGCTGTGCCGGAAGCGGCGCTCTTCGAGCCGACGGCCTTGAAACCGGGGATGATCAACTGCTGGCCGGCGCGAACCCTCGAGGGATCGGTGATGTTGTTCGCGGTGGCGAGCTCGCCGACGGTGATCTGATATTTGCGCGCGATGACACCCAGACTTTCGCCGGGTTGCACGGTGTGCTTGACCGATTCACCGTTCGGGCGGGCCGCAGTCGCGGGAGTTTTCGCGGCAGCCGCACCGGCAGCGTGCGGCGCGCCCGTGGTGGCGGCTGGAGCAGTCGCGAGATCAGCGGGCTTCGGCGCACCGGGCTTGCCGGGGATGATCAGTTTCCTGCCCGGCTGCAGCGTGGTGCCGGCACCGAGGTTGTTAACTTTCGCGAGTTCGGAAACAGTCAGGCGGTTCTTTTTCGCGATGCTCCAGAGGCTGTCACCTTTGCCGACGACGTAGGTCGAGACGGGAGCAACGTCCTCGGCGACGGGCTTCGCCGGCGTGATCGCGGCGGCGTTCGGCGAGCCCGGGCGCGTCGGCGTCGCGCGGCCGGGCGAAAGCGGCGGCGTATAGGCGGTGGCTAGGCCGCCCGTGCCGAGATCGGCGGGGGTGGTTTCAGTCGCAACCGGCTGCACGGAGCCGCTCGAGTTGAAGGCCACGGCGTGCGACGAGGGCACGGGGGCGATAATCGTCGCGTCCGGCGTCGGCGCGCTGCGCGGTGTAGATTGGCAGCCGGGGCTGGCAAATATGAAGATAAACGCGAGCAGATCTCACGGCGTACGGTTTGCTGGTGCATGGCGCGACGCTCTCGGTGGTCGGCTTCACGATGGACAAGATCGAGATCCGCCTCTCCAACCTGATGGCATACGATGCGCGCGCGATCGGCAACTGGGGCTGCCCGCCCGAGTCC
>JANXWT010000260.1 GCA_025351035.1 Opitutia bacterium
TTTCCTCACCCTCCACTCCAGCCTTCGTTTGAAGGACGAAAGTAAGAACGCCAAGTGTATCATGGTGACCAGCACGATCCCCGGAGAGGGAAAATCATTCACCACAACCAATCTCGCTCTCACATTCGCTGCGCACGGCGAGCGCGTGATCGTCGTCGACTGCGACCTGCGAAAACCGAATATCCACAAGTCGTTTCGCCTCGAAAACATCAAGGGCGTGATCGACGTTTGCTCCACTGCCGCCAGCCTCGACGATGTGATCATTAAGAACCTCCATCCCAATTTCGACGTGCTGCCCTCCGGTGGCCGCGCCAAGAGCCCCACGCAGGTTCTCAACAGCAAGAATTTCGAGATCATGCTGTCTGATCTGCGCAAGCGCTATGATCGTATCTTCATCGATACGCCGCCCCTGGCGGCGGTGAGTGACGCGCTCATCATCCTGTCGCTCTGCGATGGTTCACTCTTCACCCTCTACTTCAACCGCGTCCGTCGCAAGGCCGCGCAGTTCAGCGCCCGCAAGGTTCTCGAGGTCAACGTGCCCTGCTTTGGGGCGGTCCTTAATGGCCTGAATCTGGCTGTCTCCGGCTACTATTACGCGCAATATTACGACAAGGCCTACAAGGACTATTACGTTGTGATGTCTAAGCAGGACAAGGAGTGAGTCAGCCTTCCGGTCCGGGTGAACTGTGGGCCGGAGCTTGTCGTTTGGTCGCGGCGCGGGTGAGGCGATCATTGATTGCCGCGGCAAGCGCCCCGAGAGCCGATGGCGCGGACTCGATGCAGATTTGCGAGCAGCGCCCCTTGTCGGCTTTTCGCAGCACCGCGTAGAGATTTCGTGCGGCTTCCCGTGCATCGCCCTTCCTCGTGAGCCAGAAGACATTTCTGACCCGCCCGGCGCTCGCTGGCTTCTTGAAGTGAATGAACGCGCAGTTCCTCGGCGCGCGGCGGATGACGCCAGCCGTCCACCTGCGCACCAGCACCAACGGGGTCTTCGGACTGTAGTGCTGTTCGAGCAGGCCGGGAGCCAGCGCGCCGGCTTCTCCGTGCTTTGCCACCATCGGTGACACCCGCTGTCCCAGTGCCACGGGGCATCGTAGCACTCGTGAAATCTCCTGTCGGGAAATCGCTCCCGGCCGCAAGATCCGCGGTTTGGTGGAGTCGCGCAGATCGAGGATCGTCGACTCAACCCCGACGGCGCACGGGCCGCCATCGAGAATGTATCTGATGCGCCCGCCGAGTCCGGCGCGCACATGCGCCGGTGTTGTTGGGCTGATATAACCAAAAGGATTCGCGCTCGGCGCGGCGAGCGGTCGTCCGGTCAATCCGAGGATTCGCCGTGCGAGTGGATGCAGCGGCGAGCGAATCGCCACACTGTCGCGTCCAGAGGTGACGACATCCGGCACGCTGCTTTTTCGAGGGAGCACCAGCGTCAACGGTCCCGGCCAAAACCGCTTCGCGAGCTTGATTGCGGCCGGGCTGATTTCTGCGAGTGTGGCCGCTTGATCGATATTCAAAACATGCACGATTAACGGATCGTTGGCCGGTCGCCGTTTTGCGCGAAAAATCTTCTGGCACGCCTGCGCATCAAGCGCATTGGCCGCAAGACCGTAGACTGTTTCCGTTGGAATCGCCACCAATTCGCCGCGGCGTAACACCGCCGCCAGCCGCCGTAAATTGGTTCTCGTGGGTCGGAGGATGCTCGTGGTGATCTTGTTCATCGAATAAAAAAGCCGGAGCCTAGGCTCCGGCTGAAATTGGCTTATTGGCGAGCCACTTATTGCATCGAGAGCATATTGCGCCCACGCTTGATCTTGCGGGTCACTTCGCGCTGCTGCTTGGCCGAGAAACCCGTGTATTTACGGGGCAGGAGCTTGCCTGTATCCGTGATGAAACGGCTCATCAACTGCGGGCTGGTAAAGGGAATTTCCTCCGGCTTCAGGGTCTGGGCGGTGCTAGGTTTCGATTCGATGGTGCTGCTCATGATTGGAAAAGAGGGGAGATGTTGCGGTCGGCTTCTGGTCTGTCAATGGGCATTTTGAGTTTGCGTTTCTGCACGGTGAAGCAGCATCGGTTGCGGGCTAGTCCCCGTAGCTCAAATGGATAGAGCAGCCGTTTCCTAAACGGTAGATCCCGGTTCAATTCCGGGCGGGGGCACCAACCTGCACATCGATGGTCTGCGGCTCGCCAAACGGTGGCGAACGAAGGCTGTCTGCCCGCTTACATGCCGTTGCGGAATGTCCTGTGGTCAACCACGCCGCTCGCGCGCACGACGGCAAGGGCCTTGGCATACTCGGCGAGCAAGCGCAGATCATAGCGCGCGCGCAGACGGATCACGGTGTCCTCCTTGCTCAGGCCCGCACCGCCATCGGGCAAGGTCATGCTGCCTTCGACGTGCTGCACGATCAGGTGCTCGGGCAGCCAGCAGAGACGGTTGTTTTTGTAGCCGCTCATGCGTAGCTCCGCCACCGGATAGCTGCCGCCGCGGCTGGCCGACACCGTCACGATCAGGCCTGGCTTGTGACCGACTTCGTCCGCCGTGCAGTTGAGCAGAAAGTTTTTCACCCCAGGGGTGGCCATGCCGCTCCACTCCGGTGTCACGACGACCAGCGCGTCCGCCGCCTTCAACCCGGCGGAGATCGGATCCCACAGTGCGTCCGGTGCGCCGCCGCTCGCTTCGTCCCAGAGGGGCAGAGGATTTCCGCTCAGACTGTAGAGGAACACACTTGCGCCCGTGTGCTCGGCGAGCAGCACCGACTTCAGATAATTCGCGACCTTGAGCGATTGCGCCTCGGCACGATGGCTGCCGCTGAGAATGAAAAATTTCATGCCGGCACCGTGCCTTGCTAGGGGCTTGCTTGCAAGCGGTGTTCGCCTATCTGTGCCCTCGTGCCCAACTCCTTCGGCAAACTCTTCACGATCACGACCTGGGGCGAAAGCCACGGGCCGTCTGTGGGCG
>JANXWT010000263.1 GCA_025351035.1 Opitutia bacterium
GCCATGGGCGGGCCCAGTTTAGTGAAGAGTACAAGCAACAGGCGCTGGAGTTACCAGTACGACCCCGCCTCCCGCCTCGATACCGTCACGCAAGGCACCACCGTAAGCGTCGCTCCGGGGACCGCCTAGGCGGTAAGCGTAGCTCCGGGTACCGCCTAGGCGGCGTGTCGTCGACCTGATATTCTGGTCGTCATGATGACCATGACGACAGAACTGATCGACACCGGTGAGCAGCGCGACGGGCGGGGACACCGGATCAGCAGCCTGGCGCGGCGGGCCGAGCTGGTGCAGGCCTGGCGCGGCAGCGGGCTGACGATGGCGGCGTTCGCGCGGCGGGAGTGCCTCGCGTATTCGACCTTCGCTGGTTGGGTGCTGAAGTCGGCGCGGAAGCATCGCGCGCCGCAGCGTCCGCGTTTCGCCGAGGTACGTGTCGGGCCGTTGTTGGCCGCCGCTGCGCCGGGATTGCTCGAGGTGCATTTGCCGGATGGCACCGCGGTGCGCGGGGGCAACGTCGCCGAACTGGCCAACCTCGTCCGCGCTTTGCGCGCCTGAACCGATGCTGGCCTTCCCTCATTCGGTGCGGATCTTCGTGGCGGTGGAGCCGGTGGACATGCGCAAGCAGTTCAACGGTCTGTGGTCGGCGGCCAGCGAGCAGCTCGGCGAGGATCCGAAATCAGGCGCGGTGTTTTGTTTCATCAACAAGGAACGCTCGCGACTCAAACTCCTCTACTGGGATGGCACAGGCGTGTGGGTGCTCGCGAAGCGTCTCGAAGCAGGCCGCTTCTCGTGGCCCGCACCGAGTGAAAAGAAAACCAAACTCTCCCTCGCGCCCGAGGCGCTCGCGCTCCTCATCGGCGGCGTCGAACTGAAGGGCGCCTCGCTCAAACCGTGGTATGAGCGGTAAGGAAAACTTTTTTCGTTTCCCGCAAAAAATCCTTTCATCCCGAGGGAACTCCCGCCCTGCGCCGCTGACTGATCGCGCAAAATGAGCGCGATCCCGATTTCCCCCGAGCAAGCGGCCCTCCTGCAAAAGGAAAACGCCGAGCTGCGCGGACTCACGGTGACGCTCCAAGCGACGGTCGCGGAACTGAAGGCGCAGTTGGCCGTGCTGAAGCACAAATATTTTGGCGGCGGCCAGGGCGAGACTCTCGACAAGGCCCAGCTCCTCCTCGCCATCGAGCAGGCCAAAGCCGCCGGTCCGGTCCGTCCCCTCGAGACGATCACCTACGAACGGCCCGCCGGTCCCGCCCCGAAGCGCACGCTGCCCGCGGAGACCTTCGCGCACCTGCCGGTCAAGGAGACCATCGAGATCATCCCCGAGGCCGTGAAAAAAGATCCTACGCTCTACGAGAAGATCGGCGAGGAACGCACCTTCGAGTTGGACATCGTCCCGCCGCAGGTTTTCAAGCGCGAGATCGTGCGTCCGAAGTACAAGCACGCGCTCAACCGCACTCTCGCCCCCGTCCTCGCGCCCGCCCCCGCCAAGATCGCGCCCGGCGGCTTCGCCGCCGCGGGCCTGATCGCGTGGGCGCTCACCGCCAAGTACGCCGATCATCTCCCGCTCTACCGCCAGGAAAAAATGCTCGCCCGCTGGGGCGCGCCGATCTCGCGCCAAAATCTCTGCGACTGGATCGGGTTGGCCACGCCGTTCCTCGAACCGTTGGTCAAGCTCATGAAAACCGACCTGCTCAAAAGCGGTTACGTGCAGGCCGACGAAACCCCGGTCAAGTGCAACGACCCCGACCTGAAGGACGGCAAAACAACCCAAGGCTACCTCTGGGCGCTGTCGCGTCCGGGCGACGGGACGTGCGGCAGCGCTGCCGGCGATGTCGTCTTCGAATGGCGCCTGTCGCGCAAACACGAGGAAGCCGAGCGCTTGCTCGGCGACTTTGCGGGCGTGCTCCAGTCCGACGGCTACGAAGCCTATCCCGCCTACGTGCGCACGCGGCCCGAAGTCGTGTGGGTCGGCTGCTGGGCGCACGCACGCCGAAAGTTTTTCGAAGCCAAAAGCGAACGCCCGGCCGATACTCTGCATGCGCTCGAACTCATCGCACAGTTGTACCAGTTCGAAACCCTGTGGGACCAGCAAGCGGTCGGCGCGCAACGCGCCGCGCTCCGGCAGAAACACTTTGCCAAGCCGCTCGCCGAACTGAAAACCCTCGCGCAAGATTTGCTCGCCGGCCCCGTGCTGCCCCAATCCGGCCTCGGCCAAGCCTGCACCTATCTGCTCGGCCACTG
>JANXWT010000265.1 GCA_025351035.1 Opitutia bacterium
GGTGCCGTCGGGCGTCGGGTAATTAGTTCCGAAAACATGCAGGGGAGGGCGCACGCCCAGCGCCGCGCCAATCGCCAGCGGGATAAGGTGCGTTTCGGGATCGTGGTCTTCGCCGATGGAGCCGTCCTCGGCGGCGCCGGCCGCGTTGAAGTAGCGGAAAGCGGCAAAACTGAAATCGTGTGCGCGGGCGACGGCCTTGAGCGCGTTCTCTACGTCGAGCTTGGTCTGGCCGTAGGGATTGATCGGTGTCTGCGGCATCCCTTCGATCAGCGGCAGGCTGACTGGCACTCCGTAGGTCGCGCAGGTGGACGAGAAGACAAATTTCCCCACGTTGTGCCGGCGCATGGCGTCGAGCAGGGTGTAGGTGGCGGCGGCATTGTTGAGGTAATACTTGAGCGGATCGGTAACGGACTCGCCGACGTAGCAGAAGGCGGCGAAGTGCATGACGACGTCGATGCGCTCGGCGGCAAAGACTCGGTCGAGTGCAGCCGCATCGGCAAGGCTCGCGTCGTATAACCGCACGCCCGTCGGCACCGCGGCGCGGTGGCCATAGGCAAAATTGTCGAGCACCACGGGCTCGTGCCCGGCCGCCAGCAACTGGCGCACGCAATGGCTTCCGATATATCCGGCTCCGCCGGCGACGAGCACTTTCATGTGAGGAGACTTGTATTGCTTTTCGATTTCCGATGGCTAGGCAAATCTGCTCCTTTCCCAGAACGCCACCGCATGAAGCAAACCCGCATCGTCATCACCGGCCTCGGCCTCACCGCCCCGAATGGCAACACGCTCGCCGAATTCCGCCGCAACTTGCTGACGGGCGTCTCAGGCATTACGACGGTCGATGTGCGTTACATGGGCCGGCACCCGGCAGGCATGTGCACTTTCGACCCGCTGAAATATCAAAAGAAGAAGGATGTCCGTATCGGCACCCGCGTCGGCAGTATCAGTATCTATTGCGCGCGCGAGGCGCTCGCCGACAGCGGGATCAATCTCGATAGTCGCGACAAGAGCCGCATCGGCATTTATCTCGGCATCACCGAGCACGGCAACGTCGAGACCGAGAACGAGGTCTTCAACATCTCGCAGTTCAAATACGACACGAAGTTCTGGACGCACCATCACAATCCCCGCACGGTTGCCAACAACGCCGCCGGCGAGGTGTCGTTGAACCTCGGCATCACCGGGCCCGCCTACACGATAGGCGCCGCGTGCGCGGCGGGCAATATGGGGCTCATTCACGCTGCGCAGATGCTCCGGTTGGGCGAAGTGGATTTTGCCTTTTGCGGCGGGGTCAGCGAAAGCCCGCAGACTTTCGGCATTTTTGCCGGTTTCAAGAGCCAAAACGCCCTCGCGGCCCACGCTGATCCGACCAAGGCAAGTCGGCCGTTTGACAAGGCTCGCAACGGCATCGTGATCTCCGAGGGCGGTTGTATCTACACACTCGAACGCCTCGAAGACGCCCAGGCGCGCGGCGCGAAAATCTACGGCGAAATCGCCGGCTATTGTGTGAACTCCGATGCCACTGACTACGTGCTGCCAAACCCCGAGCGCCAAGCCGAGTGCGTGCGCAAAGCCATCGCGAACGCGGGTATGACGGTCGAGGACATCGACCTCGTGAACACTCACGCCACGTCCACGCCGCAAGGCGACATCCAGGAGTGCGTGGCCATCGCCGAAGTTTTCAAGAGCCGCTCCACACCGCCCGCGATCAACAACACGAAAAGTTTCATCGGCCACGCGATGGGCGCAGCCGGTGCGTTGGAGCTAGCAGGCAATCTGCCGTCTTTCGACGACCTGATCGTGCACCCGACGATCAATGTCGATGAGCTTGACCCGCAGTGCGATATCCCGGGCCTCGTCATCAATCAACCGCGGCAGGTAAAACGCATTGACGCTATCCTGAATAACTCCTTTGGTATGCTCGGAATTAATTCCACGCTCATCATCAAGCGTTTTGCTTCCTAACACACACCGACAGCCACCATGACGAAAGACGCCTGCAAGAAGCTGGTCATCGACATCATTTCCGACATCGCGCCGGACGAGGATCTGTCGGGCATTAAGCCCGAGATTCGCCTGCGTGACCAACTCCAGCTCGATTCCATGGACTTCCTCGACATTGTGATGGAGCTCCGCAAGCGCCACTGCATCGAGGTGCCCGAGGCTGACTACGGCCATCTCGCGTCGCTGGAAAGCTGCGCGGAATACCTGACCCCGAAGTTTCCCGACTCAGCCAAGGCCTGAGTCTCGCCAACCGGCGATCGGAGCGCGCGCCGGCCTTTGCTGCATGAACGACTCCCGCTATGATGTCGCGATCATCGGAGCCGGCATGTCCGGACTTGCGGCGGGCATCCGCCTCGCGCACTTCGGCAAGAAGGTCTGCATTTTCGAGCGGCACAATGCACCCGGCGGACTGAACAGCTTCTACAGCTTCGCCGGTCGCAAATACGACGTGGGCCTGCACGCGATGACGAATTATGTGCCGCCTGGCGTGAAAGGCACCCCGCTCGGCAAACTACTCCGGCAACTCCGCATCGACCGCGAGGAGTTCGCGCTCTGCCCGCAAAAGCAGTCGCGCATCGTCTTCGGACCAAACAGCGAGATCTCGCTGCGGTTCACGAATGACTTTGCCGTGCTCGAAGCGGAGATCGCCGCCAAGTTCCCGTCGCAGATCGACAACGGGCGTTCACTCGTGCAGGCCGTGCGCGCCTACGATGATGTCTCCTTCGACGCACAGCCTGTCTCCGCACGCGAGGTAGTCGGCCGGTATCTCAGCGACCCATTGCTGACGGACATGATTTTCTGCCCGCTGATGTATTACGGCAACGCGCAGGAGCGCGACATGGAGTTCGGCCAATTCGTTATCATGTTCAAAGCGCTCTTCCTCGAAGGCTTCGCCCGGCCGTTCGAAGGCGTGCGCCTTATCCTTCGCGTGCTGCTCGAGAAATACCGCGCAGCCGGCGGCGAGCGGCGCATGAAATGCGGCGTTGCAAAAATCATCGAACAAGAGGGGAGGGCGGCCCGGCTCATCCTCGACAACGGCGACGAAATTACGGCCGACCAAGTGATCTCCTCCGTCGGTTTCGCCGAGACGATGCGCCTGTGCGAACCCGCGCGCGTGACTGAAGCCGAGCAGAACACCGGCGCACTGTCCTTCATCGAGACGATCACCGTGCTCAATCGCCAGCCGGCCTCACTCGGGTGGGGCGATGACACCATCGTGTTCTTTAATGACTCCACGCGCTTTGACTACTCGCGACCCGTGGATCAGGTTGATCTGCGCAGCGGTGTGATCTGCTTGCCGAACAATTTCGAATACGACGGCGACGAATTGCCTGAAGGACTTTTCCGCGTGACCTGCCTCGCCAATTTCGACCGTTGGGCAAACCGGCCCGAGGATATTTACCAAGCGGACAAGAAGCGCTGGTTCACCGAAGCCACGCGCAGCGCACGCCGCTTTCTACCCGCGGTCGACGAAGCGGCACTCGTCGCCGCGACGATCACCACCGACATGTTTACTCCCCGCACGATTCGGAAATACACCGGCCATCTCAACGGTGCGATCTACGGCGCGCCGCACAAAATCCGCAACGGTCGCACGCACCTGAAGAACCTCTATCTCTGCGGCACCGACCAAGGATTTCTCGGCATCGTCGGCGCCATGCTCAGCGGCATCTCGATGGCAAATTTCCATGTGTTGCAAGGCAGCGCGAAATAGCGCGCGCATGCGGTATTACTGGGCAACTTCCAAGTTGCGCTTTGATACACGCCAAACTTACTTGGGTAGCTCCATGGCTTACGACTGGCTCAAAGGCATTGCCGACCGCTACGACGCAGTAGTGATCGGCAGCGGACTGGGTGGCCTCACAGGCGCGAACGTTCTCGCGAAGTGCGGCCACAAAGTGTTGTTGCTTGAGCATCACTACCAGCTCGGCGGCCTCGCGACGTGGTTCACGCGCAAAGGCGGCCACATCTTCGACATTTCGCTCCACGGATTTCCGGTCGGCATGGTCAAATCGATTCGCAAATACTGGAATCAGGACATCGCCGACTCCATCGTGCAACTCAAGGGCATCCGGTTCATCAACCCGCAGTTTCAGGTCGACACGACGTTCGACCGCGCGGACTTCAGCCGGCACCTCATCGAGACCTTTCGCGTCGCGCCCGATACGGTGGAGAGATTTTTCACCGACCTGCGCGCGATGAACTTCTACGACAACAGCACGGAGACGACCGGCGAGATGTTCGACCGCTACTTTCCCGGTCGCGACGACGTGAAGCGCTTCCTGATGGAGCCGATCGCCTATGCCAACGGTTCCACGCTGGAGGATCCGGCGATCACCTACGGCATCGTTTTCTCCAATTTCATGAGCAAGGGCGTTTTCACCTTCCGCGGTGGCAGCGACGTGCTGATTCGCAAGATGGCTGAGGAGCTGAAGAAAAACGGTGTGGAGGTTCGCAAGCACGTGATTGTCGAGAAGGTGCTGACCGACGAAGTCGACGGCACAAAGCGCGTGACTGGCGTCGTCGCCAACGGCCGCACGATTCTCTGTGACTCGGTGCTCTCAAACTCGAACATCAAGAATACTGTTCTGCGCCTGGCCGGGGAGGAGAACTTCAGTCCGGACTTTGTCGCACTGACCAAGGCCGTGCGCATCAACAGCAGCTCGTGCCAAGTTTACCTCGGCATCCGCAAGGGTGAGACATTGCCGCACATTGGCGACCTCGTGTTCACCTCGGATGCGAAGATTTTCTCCAGTGCCGAACTCGTCGACCTGCACACCAGCAGCCGCACGTTCTCGATGTATTATCCGGATACCCGACCCGATTCGACCCGTTACACCGTCGTCTGTTCTTTGAATGCGACCTACTCGGATTGGAACAATCTCTCCGACGGGCAATATCAGCAGGAGAAGGAGCGCCTCATCGAGGAATCCATTACCGTGCTTGAGCGCTTTATTCCCGATGTGCGCGTTAAGATCGACTGGAAGGAAGCCGCGACGCCGCGCACGATTGAGTATTACACCAAACATTGGGCCGGCACGTCATTCGGCACCAAGTTCGAGGGCCTTAAGATCTCGATGAATCTGCCCGCGCAGTTGTCCGGCCTCTACCACGCCGGTTCCGTCGGCATCATCATGTCGGGCTGGCTTGGCACGATTAACTACGGGGTCATTGTCTCGAACCAGATGGACAAATTTCTGCACCAAAAAAAACGCGCGACGGCCGCGCCGCTCGCAGTCCAGTGAACAATCCGTATCTCTTGGAATCCGTCGAACAGCTCATCCCGCACCGGCCGCCATTTCTCTTCGTGGATGCGATTGTCTCCCGCACCGAAAATTCGCTCATCGCCCGGCGCACTTGGCGCGCGGAGGAGAGTTTCTACCTGGGCCATTACCCGGGCGCGCCGATCACCCCGGGGGTGCTGCTCTGTGAATCAGTCTTTCAGGCCGGGGCGCTCCTTCTTTCTGGCATGCTTGGCGGACCGGGGACGCAGACCGGCCTGCCGCTCCTCGCCAAAGTCGAGAACGTGCGCTTCCGCAGTCCCGTCTATCCGGGCGACACGACGACAGTCGATGTGCGCATCAACGAAACAGCGGGCGGATTTTACCTGATGTCGGGCAGCATGAAGAACGGCGACAAACGCGTGCTGACAGTTGATTTCGCCGTCGCTTGGAAAACACCGGAGGGCCCGCAGCCATGAATGATTTTCTCCAACTCGCCGGGAAAAACGTCCTCGTGATGGGCGTCGCCAACCGCAAGAGTGTCGCCTGGCACATCGCCACGGCACTGGAGGAGCAGGGTGCGCGCGTGATTTACAGTGTCCGCTCGGAGACTCGCAAGAAGTCGCTGGAAACCCAACTCGCCGGCAAGCCCGCCTTTATCTGCGACGTCGAGGAAGAGGGCGCCTGCGCCAAACTCGCCGCGGAAGTTGTCGCCGCGGGTTTCGCGCCGCTGCACGGACTCGTGCACTCGATCGCGTTTGCGAACTACAGCGAGGGTTTCCAGTCCTTCCACGCGACGACGCGAAAAGATTTCCTGCAGGCCACGTCGATCTCGGCGTTCTCACTCGTGGACCTCGCCAATGCTTTCAAACCACACCTCGCGAGGAATGCGTCGGTGGTGACCATTGGAATCTCATCGCTGCTCGTGACGCCCGACAACTACGGTTACATGGGCCCGATCAAAGCCGCGCTCGAATCGGCGGCTCGGTTTCTCGCGAAATCGTTCAGCACTGACAGCGAAGTTCGGTTCAACGTGGTCGGCGCCGGTCCGCTCAAGACCAGCGCGTCGGCCGGCATTCCCGGGTATGTGGAAAGCTACCTTTATGCCGAGAAGCTGACGTTCCGGAAACGCAACCTGAGTTCGGCTGAGGTCGCGAATGCGGCGCTGTTCTTGCTCAGCGAACGCAGCAGCGGCATGAACGGCACGACCCTCGTCGTCGACGCGGGGCTTGGCTCGAATTTCTTCGACAAGGACATCATCCGGCTCGCGATGCGGCCCGAGAAGTAAGTCATGCGCTTTCGTCACGCCTGCATCGAGTCTCTGACTGCGGCCCTGCCCGACGAGGTGTGGAGCTCCGCGCAGATCGAGGAACGGCTGCGTCCGCTTTACGAGCGTCTGAAGTTGCCAGCAGGGCGCCTCGAACTGATGACCGGCATCAAGGAACGCCGGATGTGGCCAACCGGCACGAAGCCATCCGACGCCAGCGCTGCGGCTGGTCGCGCGGTGCTGAAGCAATCGACACTCAAAGCGGAGCAAATCCAAGTGCTCATTCACAGCGCCGTGTGCCGCGACATGTTGGAGCCTGCCACGGCGTCGTTCGCGCACCACAAGATTGGCCTCGGCGCGCACGCACAGGTGTTTGATCTCTCGAATGCGTGCCTCGGGTTTCTCAACGGTCTCGTAACGCTCGGCGCGATGATCGACTCCGGCCAGATTCGCTGCGGCATGGTGGTGTCGGGGGAGAACGGCCGTCCGCTCGTCGAGCAGACCATCGCGCATCTGCTCAGCGCGCCGCTTGACCGCAACGCCATTAAGCCCTTCTTCGCTAACCTGACCATCGGTTCGGGCGCCGTCGCGGCGATTGTCTGCCACGAGAACATGCTGCTCGCGGACGCACCGAAGCACCGGCTCGTCGCGGGCGCGTGCATGTCGGCCACGCAGCACAGCAAGCTTTGCCAAGGCGACCACGCCGGCGAGGGCGGCTTGGCGATGCAGACCGACTCGGAGCAACTCTTACTCGCGGGCGTCGAAGTCGCGCGGCAAGCGTGGACGCAGTTCGAACAGGAAGCGGGTTGGAACCGCAGCACGCCGGACCGCATCATCTGCCACCAAGTCGGCTCGACGCATCGCCGCAAACTCTACGAGACCGTAGGGCTCGATCTCGCGAAAGATTTTTCCAGCTTCGAAACGCTCGGTAACACCGGCTCGGCTGCGTTGCCCACGACACTTGTGCTAGCCGTCGAGCAGGGCGTCGTGCGCAGTGGTGACAAAGTCGCGTTGCTTGGCATCGGCAGCGGAATCAACTGTCTGATGCTCGCCGTCGAATGGTGACCGCCGCCCACATTCCCGGGTGGCTGTGTGAACTTTATCCGTTCGAGCCACGACGCTTTGACAGCGGGCACGGTGTCATGAGCTACCTTGACGAGGGCTCTGGCGACGAAGCCGTGGTAATGATGCACGGCAATCCGACTTGGTCGTTCTATTTCCGCAATCTTGTGCTTGCGCTGCGTGGGCAGATGCGGTGCATCGTGCCGGATCACCTCGGCTGCGGTTTGTCGGACAAACCACAGGACTTCGACTACACGCTGCCGAATCATATCAAGAACCTGACGGCGTTGCTAGAAAGCCTCCAGCTGAAGCGGATTCACCTGATCGTGCACGACTGGGGCGGACCGATCGGGTTGGGCGCGCTGTTGCCACAGGCAGATAAACTCGGACGCGTAGTAATTCTGAATACGGCTGCTTTTGCCGACACGGTGGTGCCGTGGCGTATCCGGCTTTGTCGGGCACCATTGATCGGCCAGCTGCTCGTGCGCGGTTTTAACGGCTTTGCTTGGCCGGCCACCTGGATGGCGGTGACCAAGCCACTGAACGAGGAGGTGAAGGACGGCTATCTTTTTCCCTACGACTCTTGGGCCAACCGCATCGCCACGCAGCGTTTTGTGCAGGACATTCCGAGCGGGCGGGGAACTTCCAGCGATGAGGCGCTGGCGAAGATCGAGTTGTTATTGCCTGTGCTTCGCTCAAAGCAGGTGCAGATTATCTGGGGAGGGCGCGATTTTTGTTTTAACAGACACTACTACGACCGGTGGCGAGCCTTTTTGCCGGACGCAGCGGCCAACTACCTGGAGGAGTCCGGGCACTATGTTCTGGAGGACGGTAGAATCGAGTGCGAAGAGCTGATTCGCCGGAAGCTACTGGCCTAAATGGCTGGCCGGTCGTTTCTACAAGATTAGACATAATGTCCATTGTGCGCTGCTGCCAGCGCGCGGTATTTGCCAAGCGATGCGTAATCGGTTTGGCAATCTGTGTTACCTTACAGCATGAAAACCATAATCGTCGCCCTCGATTTCTCGCCGACCACCAAGCCTGTCATGGTCCAAGCAGCAAAGTTGGCCCACGATCTCAACGCTCGGGTGGTCCTGGTCAATGTAGTGGAAACGCCGGTTTTTGTAGCCGACACGATGACCGTCGTGAATACGGGAGACATTGTCGCTGAGATGGAGAAATACGCCGCCCACCAACTGAAGAAATGGCAGTCGAAGCTTGGGAAGATTCCGAGTTTGACCCTTCAACTGACCGGCTGCCCGGTTTCCCAGATCGTCGCGCAGGTAAAAAAATACCACGCTGATTACGTTGTCATCGGCACGCACGGACACACGGCCTTCTACGATCTGTTGATCGGCAGCACGACCAGTGGCGTGGTGAAGCGTGCGCTGTGCCCTGTCATCGTCGTCGCCGCACCGGGCAGCAAGAAACCACGCTAGCCCACTTCGGCCAATCCCAGTTGTCGTTCAGCGCGCCGGGCCCCAGCGCTTGGTCAGCGGATAATAGATGAACAGTGGCCGGCCCACGACATCCTTTTCGGGCACATAGCCCCAGAAGCGGCTGTCCTTGCTGCGCGGTGAGTTGTCGCCCAGCGCTACGTAGGAATGCCCGGGAACTGCCATAACTTTGCCTACGCCCAGCAAACCCTCGTTCGTATAACCCGGATAGAGACCTTCCTTGCGTGCGTTGGCCCCAAAGGCTCCCGAACCTTCGATTGGTCTCCCGTTGCTAAACAACTGGCCGCTGCCGCCAGAACCGGGCGGCGTGCCCCCGTCCTTGCTCAGTATTGCCGGTTGCCGGATTTCCAACTGGTCGCCGGGCACGCCGACGAGTCGCTTGATGAAATATTTGTCGCCCTCATCGTTCTTCAGATCGGGAATGTTGCCGGTCTTGAAAACAAACCCCGAGCCCACCTTCGGCGGCACGAAGTTGTAACTGAAACGGTCGACGAACAACAGATCGCCCGTCAGAATGTCGAATGACACGATCGGCTCACCGCGTTTCACTGTCTTGCCGACCGGCACCCAGTAAACGCGTTCCTCAACCAAGCGACCACCGCTGCGGATGTTGATCATCGACGTCTCGAGCGGCCGATTTTTCAGCGCGGAAGCGTTCAACGCGGCCGGTAAATTCGCCTCACCGCCCTTGAAAGCCTCCTCCAGCACTCGTTCGAAATCGAAGTCCGCCGGCACCGTGAGTTTGACCAGTTCGCCGCCGACCGAAAACGTGTATTCGCGTTTCACGCTGGGGAAAACGAACATACTGTGGCCCGGTATCTCCGCGTAGGCGACCCGCAAATTTCGGAAGACCGGCACGAGCACCTCGCCATCAGTCGGCGCCGCAACCGAATAATGCGACGCGCCGAGCGTGGCGAAGCGCCCGACCTTGCGCAGCAATCCCGGTTCGTCGGCTGTTTTGAACAGCTCGTGAGTCATTCCATAATAAGTCGGCCACATCGAATTCGTCGGGATCTTGAACGGTTGCACGAAATAGGCACGGATGCCGAGAATCACGATGGCGGCTACCAACAAAAACTCGATGTTCTCCACCAGTGACGACGCCGGGTAAACTTTCCCACCGACGTCGCGCAGCACGCGCTCAAGCACCTCGGCCAGGTGATCGTCGTCGGTGGCGATGACCGCGCGGTGCGCCGCCTCGGCTTCAAGCCGGCCACCACCATGACCGACGCGTTCGAGATGGCGTCGGACGTGGTCGGCCGTGACGCCACGATCACCCACGTGCACAACCCGCCGATCCTCATGGCGGACGTGACCTGATGGCGCGACGCCCCGGCGCCGCCGGCGCACCCACCAAGAAGAACCTGCCGATCAACGGCAAGGCTCTGGCCCTGGTCGCGAAGGCGGCGCTACCGCGCCCGGCGGACCTGGCCCGCCAACTCCCGTTCCCGCTCGGCGGGCCCAGCACGCCGACCGGCGTCGAGCCCCGACGCGAGCCGTCCAAGCTCGGCGCGGACTATGACAGTGACTGGGCCCGCTCGTACCCGGCGCGCGCCGCCCGCGTGATCCTGGTCGAGGGCGTGTTGCGCCCCACGATGGCGGTGCTCGCCGCA
>JANXWT010000267.1 GCA_025351035.1 Opitutia bacterium
GCTTACCCGTCACTCCTTGCAGGAAATCGGCGAGGCCTTCGGCGGCCGCGACCACGGCACCGTCATCCACGCCGTCAAGACCGTCGAGAACATGATGGAGCAGGACGACTCCGTGCGCGGCAGCGTCGATTTCCTCAAAGCCCAGCTTTCCAAGTAGTCCGCCCACACCCACTCAGCAAAAAAAGACCCGGCCGACCGCCGGGTCTTTTTTTGGGTGCCCCTTCACCTTTGGGGCCGGCGCTCGTCGCCGCGTCGATTTGTTCTTGAATGGAGGCCCGGCTACTCACGGGCCGCGACCCACCGGGAGGTGGGCCCTCCCCCCGCCCCCGCAGATTCCCTTTGCCACTCGGGCAAAGCTGGCAACGTTCTACCCGCCCCATGGACAAGAAGCTCGGCCTCTGGGCCTGCACCGCCCTCGTAATCGGCAACATGATCGGCACGGGAATCTTCCTGTTGCCCGCCTCGCTGGCGTCCTACGGAGGCTGGTCACTCCTCGGCTGGCTCTTCACCACCGGCGGCTCGCTCTGCCTCGCGCTCGTGCTCGCGTGGCTCAGCTCCCTGCTTCCGAAAGCCGGCGGCATGTATGCCTACACGGCCAGCGCCTTCGGGCCGTTCGCGGGCTTCATGGCCGCGTGGGGCTACTGGCTGTGCCTCGTCGCCACCAATGCCGCCATCGCCGTCGGCGTCGTCGGCCCGCTCGCGATGCTCTGGCCGGTGCTCAACGACGTGCCGCTGCTCGGCGCCTCCGTCGCGCTCGCGCTCAATCTCCTCCTCACCGCCATCAACTGCCGCGGCGTCCACACCGCCAGCTCGTGGCAAAATGTCACCACGCTCCTGAAGTTGCTCCCCTTCGCCGCGATCATCTTCGGCGGTCTCTTCGCCATCAAGCCCGACCTGCTCTTCAGCGCCGGCAGTGCGCACCACGGCTTCGAAGCCGTCTCGGGCTCCGCCACGCTGACGCTGTGGGCGTTCCTCGGTTTCGAGTCGGCGACATTCATCTCCGCAGTCGCGAATGACCCCGCGAAAACCATCCCGCGCGCGACGATCATTGGCACGCTCGTCACGGCCGTCATCTACATCCTTTCCACGACCGTCGTGCAAGGCCTCGTGCCCGCCGCCGTGCTCGGCAAATCCACCGCGCCCTTCGTCGACGCCGCGAGCCGGCTCTGGGGCCCGACCGCCGCGCTGCTGATTGCGGGCGGCGCTGTCATCTCGGGCTTCGGCGCGCTCAATGGCTGGATTCTCCTCGGCGGTCAGGTGCCGCAAGCCATGGCCGTCGATGGCATGTTGCCCGCCGCGTTCGGCCGCCTCAACCGCAGCGGCGCTCCCGCTTTCAGTCTCTGGCTGACCGCGATCGTCAGCAGCGCGCTCATCCTCGCCAACTACACGCGCGGCCTCGTCGGTCTCTACACGTTTGTCATTCTGCTCGCGACGCTCGGCTCGCTCATTCCCTACGTGTTTTGCAGCCTCGCCTATCTCGTGCTGCGCCGCGGCATCGCACTCTCGCGCACGCATCTCGTCATCGCGGTCCTCGGCTTCCTCTATTCGATGTGGGCCATCTACGGCGCCGGCCAGGAAGTCGTCTACTGGGGCTTCCTGCTTTGGCTCAGCGGCATTGTGATTTACGTCACCATGCGCCGCGGCCAACTCTCGACCAACTCATGAACACCACTCTGCAAAGCGACACCGGCCGCCTGCTCAAGGTCATCGTCAAACCCGCGCGCGACGCCTTCGTCAGCCCGGCCAAGCTCGCTGCCGAGTGGCAACCGCTGAACTTCACGCATTGCCCCGACCTCGCTCGCGCCGAGACCGAGTCCGATGCTTTCGCCGCGCTGCTCCGCCGCCTCGGCACCGAAGTCCTCACCGCCCCGCGCGACGACGCGCAGAGCATCGACTCCATCTACACCCGCGACGCCGGCATCGTTTGCGACCGCGGCCTCATTCTCTGCTCGATGGGCAAAGCCAACCGCCGCGCCGAGCCCGCTGCGTTGCGGCGCGCCGCCGAATCGTGGGGCGTGCCCATCGCGGGCGAGATCACAAGCACCGGCCGCGTCGAGGGCGGCGACGTCGCGTGGGTCGACTCGCGCACTCTCGCCATCGCCCGCGGCTACCGCACCAACGACGAGGGCATCCGCCAACTCCGCGCGCTCCTCGGCAATTGCGTCGACGACCTCGTCGTCGTGCCGCTCCCGCATTACCGCGGCCCGAGCGACGTGTTCCATCTGATGTCGATCTACTCGCCGCTCGCGCCCGGCCTCGCCCTCGTGCACTCGCCGCTCATGCCGATCCCGTTTCGCGAACTCCTCCTCGCCAAAGGCAACACGCTCGTCGAAGTCGCACCAGAAGAAATCGACAGCCTCGGCTGCAATGTCCTCGCCGTCGCTCCAAGGGTCTGCGTCATGGCCGCCGGCAACCCGATCACCAAGCGCCGCCTGCTCGACGCCGGTTGCGAAGTCCACGAATTCTCCGGCGAGGAGATCGCCAAGAAAGGCGGCGGCGGCCCGACCTGCCTCACCCGGCCCTTGGAACGCGCCGTGTAACGTCGTCTCGCGCCATGCCGCGCCCGTCCGTCTTTTTCACCACGGATTTCACCGATTGAATCGGATCCAATCCCGATTGGTCCGGAATCCGTGCCTTGATCCGTCCCCATCCGAGCCATCCGTGGTAAAATAAAACGCTCACCGTCACCATCACTCTCGCCGGCGAAACGACGCGACGAACTTTGAGCGGTTGCATCCCGCGCCGACTTGCCTACGCTCCGCGTATCTGTCCCATGACTCTTACACCTGAACAAAAGCAATCCGTAGCCACGTGGGTCGAGGCCGGCGACAATCTCTCGGCCATCCAGCAAAAGCTTTTCGAGCAATTGAAGCTTTCCATGACTTACATGGATGTCCGCTTCCTTGTCGATGATCTCGGACTCGAGCTAAAAAACGCCGCGCCGAAGGTCGACACGAGCGACGTCTCCAAGTCCGCGCCGGCCAAGCCCGCCGCTCCCGTGGCGGCACCGCCGACCAAGAAGGGTTTCCTCGACAAGCTCAAGGAAAAGGTCGGCGTCGGCGGTGGTGACGACGAGGATGAATTGCCCGACGACGACATGGCCGATGCCGCGGACGCCATGCCCGCAACTCCCGTGTCTGGCGGCGTGGTGGTCGAGCTCGACCGCCTCATGCGTCCTGGCGCCATGGTCAGCGGCACGGTCACTTTTAGCGATGGTGTGACCGGCAAATGGGCGCTCGACCAGGCCGGCCGCCTGATGCTCGACACCGGCACCCCCGGCTACAAGCCGGTGCCAGCCGACGTGCAGTCCTTCCAGCGCGAGCTCAGCACGCAGCTCCAGCAGCACGGGTATTGAGCTAGATTGGATGGAAAGCGGAATCTCCAGCCCCACAGCGTAGGGGCGCAGCAAGACTGCGCCCCTACAAATACACGGCGACTCAGCGCGTCCGCCCTACCCTTTAAGCATCCGCAAAAACTCCGCCTCGTCGATGACGGGCACGCCGAGGCTCTGTGCCTTCTCCAACTTCGACCCAGCCTCGGCGCCCGCGAGCACGTAGCTGGTTTTCTTGCTGACGCTGCCGGACACCTTGCCGGCGGCGGCCTCGATCTTCGCGGCGGCTTCCTCGCGCGTCATGTGCGGCAACGTGCCCGTGAGCACAAAAGTTTTCCCGGCAAACACGGTGCTGCCGCCCGCGAGTTTGACTGGCGCCTGCGGCTGCACACCAGCTTCAAGCAGACTGGTCACCATCGCGCGGTTCCGCGGCTCGTTGAAATACCCGATGATGGCGCGCGCCATTGTCTCACCGATGCCCTCGATCACGCTCGTCTTGTTCGCGATAAAATTCTCCGTCTTCGCCTCCATCAGCGGCTCGATGCCGCGGAAATGTCCGGCGAGATCCTTCGCGGCGGCGACGCCCACGTGGGGGATGCCGAGCCCGTGGATGAAACGCCACAGCTCGCTGCGTTTGCTCGTCTCGATGGCGGCGAGGAGATTGTCGGCGGATTTCTCGACGCTCTTGCCGAGCGTCAGCAGGTCTTCGCGGCGCAAACCGTAGATGTCGGGTAGTTCCTTCACCCAGCCGCGCGTCACGAGTTCCTCGATCATCGCCTCGCCGAGGCCGTCGATGTCGAGACACGCCTTCGACGCGAAATGCTGGAGCCGCCGGCGCACCTGCGCGGGGCAATTCATGTTCGGGCAACGCATCGCCACCTCGTCCTCCAGCTGAATGGCGGCCGTGCCGCAGATCGGACAATGAGCAGGAAAGCGGTAGACACGGCACGACGGCGGACGTCGTTTGAGATTCACCTCGATCACGGCGGGGATGATCTCGCCGGCTTTCTCGACGAGCACGTAGTCGCCCACACGGATGTCTTTGCGGGCGATCTCGTCCTTGTTGTGCAACGTGGCGCGCGCAACCGTCGTGCCCGACAACGCGACGGGCTCCAACTCGGCGACGGGCGTAAGCACGCCGGTGCGGCCGACCTGAATGCTGATAGCGTTGATGCGCGTCTCGGCGCGCTCGGGTTCGAACTTGTAGGCGATGGCCCAGCGCGGTGCCTTCGAGGTCGCGCCGGCCTCGCGTTGCTGCGTGAACGAATCGAGTTTCACCACCGCGCCGTCGGTGCCGTAGGCGAAGGAGTGCCGCAGTTTGTCGAGCTGGCCGACAGCCGCCCAGATTTCATCGGCGCCCGTGGCCTTCCACGTGCGCTCGACCGTCGGCAGCCCCCAGTGCTTCACGAGCTCGTGGAAATGACTCTGCGAATCCGTGACCGCGGGCTCGCAGAAGCCGACGCCGTAGAGGACGATCTCGAGCTTGCGTTGCGCCACGAGCTTCGGGTCGAGCTGCTTGACCGTGCCCGAGGCGAGATTGCGCGGGTTGGCGTAGAGCGGCTCGCTGGCCTCCTCGCGCTCCTGGTTGATGCGCTGAAACTCCGCGAGGGTCAGAAAAATTTCGCCGCGAATCTCGATCACGCCCGGCACGGGAAATTTCTTCGACGCCTTCAACTCGGCCGGCAACGAGTGGATCGTGCGGGCATTGGCGGTGATGTCGTCGCCCTCCTCGCCGTTGCCGCGCGTGACGGCGCGCACAAGCTTGCCCTTCTCGTAAGTCACGCTGACCGCCAGACCGTCGATCTTCGGCTCGACGACGTAGGCCAGATCCTCGCGCCCGAAAGTTTTGACGAGCCGCTGGTGAAACGCACGCAGCTCCGCCTCCGAGTAAGTGTTGTCGAGACTCTGCATCCGCTGGCGATGGCGATAAGTGACGAAGCCTTCGAGACGGTCGTCGCCCACGCGCTCGGTCGGCGTCGTCGCCGAGGCGAACTGCGGGAACTTGGCCTCGAGGTCCGCCAGGTCGCGCTTCAGCAGGTCGTAGTCGTAGTCGGAAATCTCCGGCTGCGCCCGCCGGTAATAAAGCTCGTCGTGATGCGAGACCTGCTCCCGCAGGGCGGTGATTCGTTTATGAGCAGCAGCGGGAGTCATTTGCGCCAAAATCTGAGAGAAACCCCGCGAAACGTCGCGGAAAAAATGGTCGGGCTGGTGAGATTCGAACTCACGACCTCTTGCACCCCATGCAAGCGCGCTACCAGGCTACGCTACAGCCCGATG
>JANXWT010000297.1 GCA_025351035.1 Opitutia bacterium
TCAACGAATTCTATGCGCACGAGAGCTGCGGCCAATGCACGCCGTGCCGCGAGGGCTCGCTGTGGATGAAGAAAATTTCCAACCGCATGGTCCACGGCGAGGCCCGCCCGCAGGACGGCGAGCTCATCAAGACCGTTGCCGACCAGATTGCTGGCCGCACCATCTGCGCCTTCGGCGAAGCCTGCGCGTGGCCCACCCAGAGTTTCGTTGCGAAATTCGGCGACGAGTTCAAGGGCTACGCCGCCGCCAAGAAAACCGCCCCGCCCGCCGCGACCGAACTCGTCTGATTTGAACAACCACAGATGAACACAAATGAACACAGATTCGACGCCACCGTGAGCCGCTCGGCTCATCTGTGTGCATCTGTGTTCATCTGTGGTTAAGAAATCTGTTTTCCACCCAGATGTCCTCTTCTCCCAAACCTGCCGACCTTGTCACCGTCAACATCGACGGCCGGGACATCTCCGTGCCGAAGGGCACGAACGTCATCGAGGCCGCCAAGCAGCTCGGCATTGAGATCCCGCATTATTGCTACCACCCGAAGCTGACCGTCGTCGGCAACTGCCGCATGTGTCTCATCGAAATGGGGCTCCCGCTGATGGACCCGGCGACCAAGCAGCCGGTGCTCGCCGCCGCCACGGGCAAGCTTAAGGTCAACTGGATGCCGCGCCCGCAGATCGGCTGCGCCACCAACGCCATGCCGGGCCTCCACATCCGCACCAGCACACCGATGGTCAAGGAGTGTCGCGAAGGCGTGACGGAGATGCTGCTCATCAATCACCCGCTCGACTGCCCGATCTGCGACCAAGCCGGCGAGTGCAAGCTCCAGGAACACTCCACCGAATACGGCCGCGGCTACTCGCGTTTCGTCGAACACAAGAACGTGAAGCCGAAGCGCACGTCGCTCGGCCCGCGCGTCACGCTCGACGACGAGCGCTGCATCCTCTGCTCGCGCTGCATCCGTTTCTCGAAGGAAGTCGCGCACGATGACGTGCTGGGCTTCATCGACCGCGGCAGCTATAGCACGCTCACGTGCTACCCGGGCAAGAAGCTTGAGAACAATTACTCGCTCTGCACCGTCGACATCTGCCCCGTCGGCGCGCTCACGAGCACGGATTTCCGTTTCAAGATGCGCGTCTGGTTCCTCAAGCAGACGCCGTCGATCGACACCGAGTCCTCCGTTGGCGCCAACACCGAGGTGTGGAGCCGCGAGGGCGTCATCTACCGCCTCACCCCGCGCCGCAATGACGAGGTGAACGACACGTGGATGTCCGACTCCGGCCGCATGCTCTACCAGCAGGTCAAGTCCGCCGACCGCCTCGCGTCGCCCGCGATCAACGGTGCCGCCACGGATTTTGAGACAGCGCTGAAGGCGGCCGGTAATCTGTTGCGCGCCGGTTCCGTTGCCGTTGTCGGCTCGGGGCGCAGTAGCGTCGAGGAACAATTCCTCACCAAGAAACTCGCCGACGCGCTCAAGGTTTCCGCGTCGCTCGTCAGCCGGGTGGGCGAGGGCGACAAGATTCTCATCTCCTCCGACTGCAACCCGAACGTCCGCGGCGCGCTCGTCACCGGTCTCATCGCCGCGTTGCCGTCGCAGAAGCTCGAATCGCTCGCCGCCGACATCGACGCCGGCAAGGTGAAGACCATCCTCTCCGTCGGCGAAGACCTCGTGGCCGCGGGCCTCACCGCCGCGCAGTTCGCCAAAGTTTCCGTCATCTATCTCGGCACGCACGCCAACGCCACGAGCGCCGCCGCGCGCGTCGTCATCCCGACGCTCACTGTTTTCGAGAAGAGCGGCACGATGGTGAACCAGCAGTTCCGCCTGCAAAAATTCTCCAAGGCCGTCCCCGGTCCCGCCGGTGTGACCGACGATCTCGTGACGCTCAGCAATCTCCTCGCGGCCGTCGGTGGCGCCACGATTTCGTCCGATCTCAACACGCTCTGGACCACGCTCTCTGCTGAGTCGAAAGCGCTCGCTGGCCTCAGCTACGCGACGCTCCCCGCCACCGGAAAGATTCTCGACGCCTCCGCTTGGTCCGCGTTGCCCTTCGTCGAAGGCGAGACACTCCACTTCAAACCCGCCGCCGTGCCCGCGGCCGCCAGCTCCTAACGAATGGATTACACTCATCCAGCTGTTCCAGCACTTATGGGCGTAATTGGCGTCGTGTGCCTATTTTGGTCCAAAAAAATGTCACGCTCTTTGAAGGAGAGTGATCCGCTAAATAAATCGACCGATGCTACGAACGCTCGCCAACTTCGGGTATACGGCACGCTATTATTGGTCGCAGCGTTTTCGCTCGTGATCACCGCATTGATCAAATGATCGCCCTCTGGTCCAACCTCCATCCGGCTTTGCAGATGCTCCTCAAGGGCCTCGCGGTGATCCTCGTGATTTTCCCGATCGCCGGGGCGTCGTCGCTCGCGGAGCGCAAGGTCTCGGCGTGGATCCAGGGCCGCCCGGGCCCGAACCGCGCGATTCCGATTTGGTTCGCGTGGGTGCCGGTCATCGGCCCGATGCTCCAGAAACTGGGCGTGTTTCACCTGATGTCCGACGGCGTGAAGATGCTCTTCAAGGAGGACGCGCTCCCCGGCCACGTCAACAAACCCTACTTCATCCTCGCACCGATTCTCGCGATGATTCCCGCGTTCACCACGGTGACGGTCGTGCCGTTCGGCGCCTATCTCGATGCCGCCGGCCGCACGATCCCGCTCATGCTGGCCAACGTCGATGTCGGCATCCTCGCGGTGTTCGCGGTCGGCTCGCTCGGCGTCTACTCGCTCATCATCGCGGGCTGGGCTTCGAACTCCAAGTATCCGTTCCTCGGCGGCGTGCGCGCTTCGGCGCAGCTCATCTCCTACGAGCTGTCGATGACGCTCTCCGTGCTGCCGGTGTTTCTCTGGGTCAACGCGCCCGGCACCGCCGGCTCGCTCAGTCTCGCGCGCGTGGTTGAGTTCCAAAGCCAGCCCGGCTTCTGGGGCGGCACGTGGTTCATTTTCCTGATGCCCGTCTCGGCGTTCGTGTTTCTCGTCTCACTCTACGCCGAGACCAACCGCCAGCCGTTCGACATGGCGGAGTGCGACGCCGATCTCGTCGGCGGCTTCCACACCGAATACGGCGCGTTCAAGTGGTCGCTCTTTTTCGTCGCCGAGTATTCGCACATGGTCGTCGGCTCCGCAGTGTTCACGTTGCTCTTCCTCGGCGGCTGGAATCCGCTGCCGTGGGTCCCGCTCTCCGACGTCGCCGTTTGGCTGCACCTCGCCGACGCGCCGATTCTCCTCGGCTTGCTCTCCATTGCGATCTTCCTCGGCAAGGTCCTATGCTCGATCTTCGTCTTCATGTGGGTGCGTTGGACGATTCCGCGTTTCCGCTACGACCAGGTGATGAAGCTAGGCTGGCAGCGCCTGTTGCCCCTCGCCATCGCCAACCTCATCGTTTACGCGCTCATCATTGCGTGGCTGCAACCGAAGAACTGACAACCACAGATGCCCACAGATAAACAGAGATTGCTCAGACCGAAGACTCGCGCGATTCCATGCGCGGTTATCTGTGCCCATCTGTGCCCATCTGTGGTTAACTAATATCTTTCGCCCATGGCCACCGTCACCGTCTCCCGCAAACCTCTCTCGCTCTCGGAACGGGCCTACCTTCCGCAGATCCTCGCGGGTATGCGGATCACGCTGAAACATCTCTTCTCGCCGAACGTCACGCTGTCGTATCCGGAGCAACGCCCCGCGATTCCGCCGGGTTATCGCGGCGTGCCGACGCTCGTGATGGACCCGCACGGTCGCGAGAAATGCGTCTCCTGCCAGCTCTGCGAATTCGTCTGCCCGCCCAAGGCCATCCGCATCACGCCCGGCGCCGTGCCCGCCGACCAGCCCGACCGCGCGCACGTCGAGAAAGCCCCCGCGGCCTTCGACATCGACATGCTGCGCTGCATCTACTGTGGCCTGTGCCAGGAAGTTTGCCCCGAGGAAGCGATCTTCCTCCAGAACCAATTCTCGATGTCCGGCTACAGTCGCGACGAGATGGTCAACCACAAGGACCGCCTCTACGAACTCGGCGGCACGTTGCCCGACCAGCATTTCAAGTGGGACAAAAAGAAAGCCGCCGAGGAGCACGGCAACCAGCACTGAGCCGCAATGGTCGACAAACTCTTCATCATTCTTTCCGTCGTCACGCTCGTCAGCGCGGCCCTCGTCGTCGTGAACAAGAACGCCGTCAACGCTGCGATGTTCTTCATGCTGAGTCTCGTCGGCACCGCAGGCCTCTTCGTGCTGCTCAACGCCTACCTCCTGGCCTTCGTGCTCATCCTCGTCTACGCCGGCGCGGTCGTGTCGCTGTTCCTTTTCATCATCATGCTGCTCGACACGCGGCCCGAGGCGCAAAAGTCGTTCAAGAAAATGACCGTCGCCGCGTCGCTGCTCGGCGGCCTGTTGCTCTTCACCGGCGTGCTCAGCCTCATGACGCACTTCGTGCCCGCGACCGCCGGCGCGAAGGGCCACGTGCTTCCGCCCGTCGGCGCCAGCCTCAAGGGCTACGCTGAGCAACTCTTCACCACCTACCTGCTGCCCGTGCAGGTCGTCGGCTTCCTGCTCCTCATCGCCATGCTCGGCGTCATCGTCCTCAGCAAGCGTTTCGAAAACAAGGAGGCCGCGTCATGATCCACGCCGGTCTCGAACAATACATTTTCGTCAGCGCGCTCATGTTCGCCCTCGGCTTTTTCGGCGTGCTCCTGCGCAAGAACACCCTCGTGATCTACATGTGCCTCGAGCTGATGCTCGTCGCGTCGACTCTCGCGCTGGTCGCGTTCTCGCGCTTCAACGGCACGATGGACGGCAACGTCTTCGTGTTTTTCATCCTCACCATCGCGGCGGCCGAGGTCGCCGTCGGCCTCGCCATCATCGTCGCGCTCTTCCGCCAGCGCCACACGGTGCAAGTCGAGGAACTGAACCACCTCAAGAACTGACGCGCCAATGCACTCGATGATGACGCACGCCATTCTCCTTCTGCTTCTGCCGCTCTGCTCGGCGGCGGTGATCGCGCTGTTCTTCCGCAAGCAAGGCGTGCTCGCCTCGTGGATTTCCACCGGTTCGGCCGCTGCGGGCGCCTTCATCACCGGCATCCTCTGGCTGCACCACGCGCGCTTCGAGGGTTCCGTCGAGTGGCTGCGCTTCGGCAAGTTCTCGCTCTCGCTCGGCATCAAGTTCGACGATCTCGCCGCGCTCATGCTCTTCGTGGTGAGCTTCGTCGGCTTCCTCATCCACGTCTTCTCGCTCGGCTACATGCACGACGACAAGGCGCGCGCGCGTTTCTTCGGCGGCCTGTCGGTCTTCATGTTTTCGATGCTCGGCATCGTGCTCGCCGACAATCTGTTCATGATTTTCATTTTCTGGGAGCTCGTCGGTTTCAGCTCCTGGCTGCTCATCAACCATTATCACGAGAAGCCGTCCGCGGCCGACGCCTCGAAAAAAGCTTTCATCGTCAACCGCGTCGGCGACTTCGGTTTCCTCCTCGGCATCATCTGGTGTTACTACGGCCTCGGCAGCGTCAACCTCACCGAACTGCAGAAACTCACCGACGGCGGCGCGATGCCGTGCAGCGAGTGGATTCCGCTCCTGCTCTTCTGCGGCGCGATGGGTAAGTCCGCGCAGATGCCACTCCACGTCTGGCTGCCCGA
>JANXWT010000333.1 GCA_025351035.1 Opitutia bacterium
AACGCCGGTTTCTACGTTCCCTATTTCGCCTCCGCTTTCGGTCCGGTCGCGAAGGAAGCGCTCGCCCAGCAATTCGGCACACTCATCGCCAAGCCGCGGGGTGGTGGGCGCGGCGAGTCCGCCGCGCAAGGCGTGCGCAACACCGTCAAGCGGGTTGACGCCAATCTGCCGCCCTACTTCGTCGACACGCCGAAGACGCGCATCGACGGCTTCCTCGGCCAGCAGCGCATCATCGCCGTCATGTTCGGCATCTTCGGTGCCGTCGCCGTCGTGCTCGCTTCCGTCGGTCTCTATGGCGTCACCTCGTTCTCCGTCAACCAGCGCACGCAGGAGTTCGGTATCCGCATGGCGCTCGGCGCCGACCAGAACACCATCCTTGCGATGGTGCTCCGCCAGAGCTCGTGGCAAATCTTCTCCGGCCTCGGACTCGGGGTCGGCGTGTCGCTGCTCATTGCCACGCTTGGCCGGCAGGGCATCCAGAATTTTCTTTTTCAAATTAGCGCCACCGACCCGCTCACCTACAGCGCGGTCGCCGTGCTCCTCGCCGCCGTGTCCCTCCTGGCCACTTTCGTCCCCGCCCGTCGCGCCACCCGCGTTGATCCGATGATCGCGCTGCGCACCGAATAATCTTTCCAACTCGGTCCACCCGCACGTCCCATGTTCTCCGACCTCCGCTTCGCCTTCCGCACACTTGCCAAGACGCCCACGGTCACGGCGATCGCGGTGGTCACGCTCGCGCTCGGCATCGGGTCGGCCACGACGAGCTTTTCCGCGCTCAACGCCCTGCTGTTTCGGCCGCTGCCGTTTATCCAGCACCAGGAGCGCATGCTCTACGTCAACCAAGCGCTCCCCGCCAAGGGCATTACCGACACTGACATTGCCTACGCCGATTTCGCCGAGTGGCGGCGGCAAACCAAAACCCTCGCGGCGATCTGGCTCTACGATAATCGCACCGTGATTCTCGGCGGCACCGAGGAACCCGAGCGCGTGCTCGGCGCCGGTCTCTCTGCCGGAGCATTCCAGGCCATGGGCGTGCAACCGATCATCGGACGCAATTTTCGCCCGGAAGAAGACGACCCGAAGTCCGCGCCTGTCGCGCTGCTCGGTTACGGACTTTGGCAGCGCCAGTTCGGCGGCAAAACGAGCATCCTCGGCCGCACCGTGAAACTCAACGGCCAGCCGACTACCATCATTGGCGTCATGCCCGAAGGCTGGCGCTACCCCGAAACCTCCGACCTATGGGTGCCGCTGCGCGCGAACGAAGCCGAGGCCGCCCACGGGTATTTTCAATACAGCGGCCATGCCATGCTCAAGGAAGGCGTCACGATCGCGCAGGCCCGCGCCGAGTTCGCGACCATCGATACTGCGCTGGCAAAAGCTTTCCCCGCCACCAACACCGGTCTCGCCATCAATCTCCGCCCGGTGCGCGAAGAAGCCGTGCAGGACGTCGCGCAACTCACTGTGCTGCTCTTCGGTGCCGTGATGTTCGTCTTTCTGATCGCCTGCGCCAACGTCGCCAATCTCCTCCTTGCCCGCGCTTCCACGCGCGCCAAGGAAATCGCCCTGCGCCTCGCGCTTGGAGCCAGCCGCGCGCGCTTGCTGCGCCAATTGCTGACCGAGAGTCTGCTCCTCGGTCTCGCCGGCGGACTCGGCGGATTGCTGCTCTCTCTCTGGGGCGGTGATCTGCTTCTGGCGGCGATTCCCATCGAGCTGCCGTTTTGGCTGCGCTTGGATTTCGATCCCGCGATCTTCGCCTTTGCCCTCGGCCTCTCGCTTTTTTCCAGCCTGCTCTTTGGTTTGATTCCCGCGCTGCAGTCCACCCGCCCGGATTTGGTCGACGTCATCAAGGAAGGCGGCCGCACGAGTAGCACCAGCGCCCGTAGCCACCGCGTGCGCAACAGCCTCGTGGTCGTCGAAGTCGCGCTCGCGCTCGTGCTGCTCGTCGGCGCCGGACTGATGATGCGCAGTTTTCTCACGCTCAATGCCGTGCGCCCCGGTTTCAATGCCCGCGGCGTTTTCACTTTCCGTCTCGGTTTCCCGCCCGCGATGGGCAACGACAAAGAGGTCTTCCGGCAGTTCTACCGCGATCTCTTGCCACGCCTCGCCACCCTCCCGGGCGTCGAGCAGGCGAGCGCCTCCTCCGCTTTGCCCGGCCTCGGCTTCGGCGGCTTCACCCCGATCGTCACCGAAGGCCAACCCGAGCCGGCCAATCTCCAGGAAACTCCGGGCGCGCTCAACCGCTCCGTCACGCCCGATTTTTCCGCACGCTGGAAATTCCCCGCGTGTCCGGCCGCATGTTCACGGCGAGCGACGACGACGCACATCTGCGCGTCGCCATCGTCGACGAAGAGTTCGCGCGCCGATTTTTCCCGAACACCGATCCCATCGGCAAACGCTTCCGCCAAGCCACCAGTCCCGGGCTGACGCCACTGTGGCTTGAGATTGTCGGCATCGTCGGCACGGCGCGCCGCCAACTCGACCGCGCCGATCCGTTCGCCACCGTCTATCTGCCCTACGAACAGAATCCGGTTAACTTCATGTCTGTCGCGCTGCGCGTGCACGGCGACCCCGTCGCCCTCGGTGGCGCCGCGCGCAAGGCCGTGCTGTCGGTGAACAAGGAAATCCCCATCTACAACGTCACCCTCTTCGATGCCGCCCTCGCGCAGTCCAACTGGGTTCGACGGACCTTCGGTTGGCTTTTTTTGAGTTTCGCCGGCCTCGCCCTTTTCCTCGCCTGCATCGGCATCTACGGCGTGATGTCCTACTCGGTTTCGCAACGCACGCATGAGATTGGCGTGCGCATGGCGCTCGGCGCCCAATCCGGCGATGTCGTCGGCATGGTCGTCCGCGGCGGCTTCGTCCTCGTGTTGGCCGGACTCGGCATCGGCTTCGTCGCGGCGTATTTCACGTCCCAACTCCTCGCCGGTAATCTCTATGGTATCTCGCCGCACGATCCGCCCACCTTCGCCGCCGTGCCCGTCCTGCTCGCGACGGTGGCACTCCTCGCCTGCCTCATCCCGGCCCGCCGCGCCACCCGCGTCGATCCCATGGTCGCGCTGCGCGCCGACTAATTTCCTCCGCTTCGAAATCCACGCCTTATGCTCCACGACCTCCGCTTCGCCACCCGGTCTCTGCTCAAGACGCCGGGCTTCACGTTGCTCGCCGTCCTGACGATGGCCCTTGCCATCGGTGCGTGCACCGCGCTCTTCAGCGTGCTGCAGGCCGTCGTGCTGCGGCCGCTCCCGTATCCGCATCCGGAGACCCTCGTCAATATTTGGGGCATCAACCGGGCGCGCAATTTCGACAGCCCCTCGCTTTCCTGGCGCAAGTTCGAGTTGATGCGCGAGCGCAAGGATGTGTTCGCTGCCATCTCCATGTCCGCCGGCAACAGCTTCACATTGACCGAGGGCAACGGCGATCCGGAGCAGGTCTTCGGTCTGCATGCCTCCGCGAATTTCCTCCCGCTGCTCGGTATCTCGCCCGTCATCGGCCGGCAGTTCACCGAGGAGGAGGACAAACTCGGCGGACTGAACGTCGCCATGATCAGCTACCAGCTCTGGCAAACCCGCTTCAACGGCGACCCCAACATCATCGGCCGTTCGATCCAGATCGACAGCGCCCCGCGCACCGTCGTCGGCGTCCTGCCCGCGCATCTGCCCGCGCCATTTAATTTCTCTTCAATCATCGTGCCGAAGCCGATCGATCTGCCATATTTTCCAGTCGCCAATATCGACAACGGTATCGTGCACCAAGCCATCGCGCGCCTCGCACAGGGCGTCACGCTCGCCCAAGCCAACCTGCGTGTGGCCGAGATGGTGAAGCAATTCAAAGCCGCCAATCCTTCCCACGTCGACGCTGACAATCAGAACGAAGTCCGCCCGCTCTCCCAGCAGGTGCTCGGCGATCTCGGCCGCACGTTCTGGACGCTCGCGGGTG
>JANXWT010000349.1 GCA_025351035.1 Opitutia bacterium
TTTCCGTTGGGAAATAGAATTTGAAGACGTTCCCTAAAGCTCCGCCGTCGCTTTTCGCGCCATGACCGTCGCCGAATTCAAAAAGAAGTGGCTCCGCTACCACGGCAAGGAGACCTCCGCCTACCAGGAGCACTTCAACGACCTCTGCCAGCTCCTCGGTCAACCCACGCCCGCCGAGGCCGACCCTTCCGGCAGCGATTGGTTCTGCTTCCAGAAACGCGTCGTGAAGGACCTCGAACTCCTCGCCGTCGAGCCCGACGGTGCCGAGGCCCCGAAGGAAAAACGCGGCTTCGCCGACGTCTGGCGCAAGGACGCCTTCGCCTGGGAATACAAAGGCAAGCACCACGACCTCGACGAGGCCCACCGCCAGCTCCAGCGCTACCGCGAGTCGCTCCTCAACCCGCAGCTCCTCGTCGTCTGCGATTTCGAACGCTTCATCATCCGCACCAATTTCAACGGCACGGTGCAGGAGATCTACGACTTCCATCTCACGCGCCTCGACGACCCGAAGAACTGGCGCGTCCTCCGCGCGCTCTTCAACGACCCCACCTCGCTCCGCCCCGTCCGCACCACCGCCGAGGTCACCGAGGCGCTCGCCCGCCACATCGCCGGGATCGCCAAATCCCTCCAGAAGCGCGAAGCCGTCGAACTCGCCGACGCGCAGACCCGCGCCGAGATGAATTTTGCCCAGCGCAAAAATCTCCGCATCGCCCGCTTCCTGAATCGCCTCGTCTTCTGCTTCTTCGCCGAGGACACCGGCCTGCTCCCGCCCGACCTCTTCTCCAATCTCCTCAAGCTCGGCCTCGACGACGCGCACCACCTCGCCACGACGATGGAGAACCTCTTCGCCGTCATGGCCACCGGCGGCACCTTCGGGAAGGACAAGATCCGCCACTTCAACGGCCACCTGTTCGAAGAGGCCACCGTCTTCGAGCTGACCGACGACGAATTGAAACAACTCGCCGAGGCCGGCGAGGCCGACTGGCAATTTATCCAGCCCAGCATCATGGGCACACTGTTCGAGCGCGCGCTGGAGCCGGAGCAACGCTCCCAACTCGGCGCACTACACGAGCGAGGCCGACATCCAAACGCTCGTGGAGCCCGTGCTCATGGCCCCGCTGCGCCGCGAGTGGACGGCCCTCAAGCGCACGCTCGCCCCCGCCTATGCCAAGGGCAAGGGCACGGCGGCCCAGCGCGAAGAGCTGGCCACGTTTCAGAAAAAACTCGCCGCCACCACCGTGCTCGATCCCGCCTGCGGCAGCGGCAATTTCCTCTACGTCTCGCTCCAGCTCCTGCTCGCGCTGGAGAAGGAGGTCCTCGCCTGCGCCACCCAGCTCGGCTTCAAGCTCGCGCCCAAGGTCGGCGTGCAACAGCTCCGCGCCCTCGAGCTCAACCCCTACGCCTACGAACTCGCGCAGGTCTCCGTGCAGATCGGCTATCTCCAATGGCGGCGCGACAACGGCTTCGACAACGACCGCACGCCCGTCCTCCAAAACCTCGACGGCTTCCGCAACGAGGACGCCCTCCTCGAACCCCACTTCGGCCGGAAACACAAAAATCTCAAAGCCGCGCAAGCCGGCGAACACACCGCCGACACGAATCTGAAATTCTACACCGAGCGGGAATGGCCCAAGTGCGACGTCGTCGTCGGCAACCCGCCGTTTCTGGGAGACAAGCTCATGCGCGGCGAACTTGGCGACAGTTACGTCTCGGAGCTACGACGCACTTTTGAAGAGCGCATCCCCGGTCAATCCGACCTCTGCTGCTATTGGTTCGAGAAAGCCCGGGCACAGATCGAGAAGAAGAACTGTCGCCGCGCCGGGCTTCTCGCGACGCAAGGCATCCGCGGCGGTGCTAACCGCGAAGTGCTGAAGCGCATCAAAGAGTCGGGAGAAATTTTCTTCGCCGTAAGCAACCGTGAGTGGATCCTCAATGGTGCCAACGTTCACATCTCGATGGTCGGTTTCGACAATGGCGAGGATACACGTCGCACGTTGGATGGCGAAAGCGTTAAGATCATCTCTGCGACCCTTACTTCGACCGAGGACCTAAGCGTTGCTTCGCCGCTGAACTCGAATGCCGGGTTAAGCTTCATCGGATCATCGATGCACGGTCCGTTCGATTTTCATGAGGAGTCGGCCACCAAGATTTTGACTTCCAGCGGCAACCCAAACGGACGACCCAATTCGGACGTCGTGAGGCCAATCCTTAACGCCATCGAAATCACCAAGCGCTCGGAGGCTAGGTGGGCTGTCTCCTTTCCACCAGACATGGAATGGCACGTTGCCTCTTCTTACGAGGCCGCGGCGAGCCACGTTCAAGGAGCGGTTAAGCCCGTGCGAGACTTGAACCACCGAAAAGCATACCGCGATAGATGGTGGCTCCACGGTGAAGCTCGACCCGCAATGCATGATGCTTTGAGGGCGCTCCCTCGATTTCCGACTACTCCCCGGGTGAGCAAACATCGAATTGTTGTATGGGTTGGCCCCGAAGTTTTGCCTTCAGATGCGACGGTGGCTTTCGCGCGGTCTGACGATTACTTTTTCGGCCTGCTTCAATCCAGACACCACAGTGTATGGGCACTAAAGCAAGGCACCCGTCTCGAAACGCGCCCGCGTTACACGCCCACGACCTGCTTCGAAACCTTCCCTTTCCCGTTCGCGTTGAAGGAGCCGTTGCCGCAGGGCGCGAGCACGCCGCAATCCGAGGCCGAGGCCGCGCACCACTACTTCATGGCCAAGGAGGATCCCGCGCCCTACGGCGAGGCCGCGCACCGGGCCGCCATCGCCATCGCCGCCAAGGAGCTTAACGACCTCCGCGAGCGCTGGCT
>JANXWT010000356.1 GCA_025351035.1 Opitutia bacterium
CGGCGCGTTGCACTATCGCGGTGGCGAGGTAGGTGTCGGCGGGGGAGGGCATAAGTCAGGGGGCGGAATTAGCGAGGGTGGCGGCGACGGTGCGGAAATTGGACAGGCCGGCCTCGATGTTTTCGATGATCTCCTCGGCGAGGATTTCGGGCTCGGGGAGATTATCGAGATCGGCGAGGCTGTCGTCCTTCAGCCAGAAGAGATCGAGGCTGGTCTTGTCGCGCGCGGCGAGTTCGGCGTGGGTGAATTTCCGCCAGCGACCGGCTGGATTCTTCTCCGCGTGCCAAGTTTCCTTCCGCTTGTGGCGGTTCTGTGGGTTGTAGCAGGCAATGAATTCGGCGAGATCGTCGAGGCGCAGAGGCTTCCGCTTCAGCGTATGGTGGATGTTGGTCCGGTAGTCGTAATACCAGACTTCGCGCGTGGCGACTTCCTTGCTCGCGGGGCGGTTGTCGAAGAAGAGCACGTTGGCCTTCACGCCGTTGGCGTAGAAAATTCCAGTCGGCAGGCGCAGGATGGTATGCAGCTCCGTCGTCTCCATCAGTTTCTTGCGCACGGTTTCGCCGGCGCCGCCTTCGAAGAGCACGTTGTCGGGCAGCACCACAGCGGCGCGGCCGGTGGTCTTGAGGAGCGAGCGGATGTGCTGGAGGAAGTTGAGCTGCTTGTTCGACGTCGTGGCCCAGAAATCCTGCCGGTTGTAAACGAGGTCTTCCTTCTCCTGTTCGCCCTCCTCGTTGGTGAAGGTCATCGAGCTCTTTTTTCCGAAGGGCGGATTGGCGAGGACGTAGTCCACCGTCTGCGCGGGCGCGGCGATGAGCGCATCGGTCGAGGCGATGGCGCTGTTGCCCTCGATCTCGCCGATGCCGTGGAGAAAGAGATTCATCAGGCAGAGGCGGCGCGTGCCGGCGACGATCTCGTTGCCGTGAAAGGTCGCGTTCTTGAGAAAACGTTTCTGCGCGGGCGTGAGCGTGCGCTGGTTCACGAGGAAATCGTAGGCCGCGAGGAAGAAGCCGCCGGTGCCGCACGCGGGGTCGGCGATGGTCTTGGCGGGCTCAGGCGCGACGCACACCACCATCGCCTTGATGAGCGCACGCGGCGTGAAATATTGGCCGGCGCCGGACTTTGTGTCCTCCGCGTTCTTTTCGAGGATGCCTTCGTAGATGTCGCCCTTGGTATCGGCGTCGAGCGTGGTCCACGTGACATCGTCGACCATCTCGATGAGCCGAGCGAGCTTGGCCGGATCCTGAATCTTGTTCTGCGCCTTGGTGAAGATCTGGCCGAGCATGCCTTTCTGCGTGCCGAGTTCGCGCAGCGCCTCGACATAATGCACCTCAAGTTCGGCGCCCTTGAGCGGACGCATGACCGGCCACGCGTAGCGCGCGGGCACGCCGACCTTCCGGCGGTGGGGCGGCCGCGAATACTCGTCCGCCATCTTGAGAAAGATAAGGTAGGTGAGCTGCTCCAGGTAGTCGCCGTAGCCCACGCCGTCGTCGCGGAGCGTGTGGCAGAAGGACCAGACTTTTGAGATGATGCTGTCGGTGGTCATGAAGTTTACGATTACGGGAAATCGGTTGACGATTACTTAACGATTACGACCGCTGGAGGAAATCGGTCGATTGTCGGTCGATTCGGCCGGAGGTTTCAGAGGGGAAATCGGAAGATAGCCGGAAAACATCGGAAGATGGGCGAAGGAACCCAAGAGGTGGATACCGGGAGGGGCTAATGATTTCACGTTTTTTGCCTAATGATTCCCTGATGATTTCGGGGCGGAACGGAGACTGTAACGAGTCGCCCGACCCCCCCAATCTTTCGATGAGGCCTTCGTCGAGCAGACCTTGGAAATAATGAGCATCCGGACACGATGTCCGGATAAATGTCCGGATTTTCAAAGCTTCCATCCCTCACGCCGCATGAGTCCTTGCAAGGTGATGCAATGGACGCCGAGTTCGCGACAGACATCGGGGATATACATCGGGCGCGCGGGTTTTCGCTTTTCCGAAGCAGGCGTCTCCTGCGTGACGACGATGCCGTCCCGCACTTGGGCCAGCGCAATCACGTAGGCATCGGCTTCGTCGAACTCCGCCTTGGGGTCGAGCAGTCCGGGGAAGCGGCTCTTGATCGCCAAGGTTGC
>JANXWT010000364.1 GCA_025351035.1 Opitutia bacterium
GGTGTGGGGCGGACAATTTCTCCACGGCTCGTCGCTCGATGCGATGCTCACGCTCAAAGGCACGACGCTTGCGTGGTGGCTCATGGGCTACGGTCTGCTCGCGTCGGTGCTGCCGGTGTGGCTGCTGCTCGCGCCGCGCGACTATCTGAGCACGTTCATGAAGCTCGGCACCGTCGCCGCGCTCGGCGTCGCCGTCATCGTGCTTGCCCCGGTGCTGAAGATGCCGGCGCTGACGAAGTTCATCGACGGCAGCGGCCCGGTGTTCGCCGGCCCGGTGTTTCCCTTCTGCTTCATCACGATCGCGTGCGCCGCGATCTCGGGTTTCCACTCGCTGATCTCGAGCGGCACGACGCCCAAGCTGATCGCGAGCGAGGCGCACATCCGCGTCGTCGGCTACGGCGCGATGGTGACGGAGATGTGCGTCGGCATCATGGCTCTGATCGCCGCGTGCGCGATGGAGCCCGGCCAATATTTCGCGATCAACATGGCCGGCACGCCCGAGATGGTGACCGCCAAGATCACGGCGCTGGGTTTTCCCGTCACGACGGGTGACATGTCCGCGCTCGCCGCGAGCGTCGGCGAGAAAACCATGGTCGGCCGCACCGGCGGCGCACCGACGTTCGCCGTCGGCATGGCGCACATGTTCGCGAGCTTCACCGGCAGCAAGGCCGCCCTCGCCCTCTGGTATCACTTCGCGATCATGTTCGAGGCGCTCTTCATTCTCACGACGCTCGACGCCGGCACGCGCGTCGGCCGTTTCCTCGTGCAGGACATGCTCGGCAGCCTCTGGAAGCCGCTCGGCGACACGCGGTCGTTCGGCGCGGGCCTGCTCGCCACCTCGCTCTTCGTCGGGCTGTGGGGCTGGTTCCTCTACCAGGGCGTCGTCGATCCGCTCGGCGGCATCAACGCCCTCTGGCCCATCTTCGGCATCGCCAACCAGCTCCTCGCGGTCCTCGCGCTCGCGCTCGGCACCACCGTGCTCATCAAGATGGGTCGCGCGCGCTACCTGTGGGTGACGCTCCTCCCGCTCACGTGGCTCCTCGCCGTGACGATGACGGCGGGCGTGATGAAAATTTTCAGCGCGGCGCCGCTCGGCTTCCTCGCCATCGCCCGCGATCTCGAAAACAAAATCGCCTCGGGCGGCACCGCCGACCAGCTGAAGATGTGGAGCGCCCAGCTCTTCAACAACCGCGTCGACGCGACGGTGACGGCGATCTTCCTCCTGCTCGTGGCCACGGTGGTCGCCGCGAACGCGCACGCGTGGTGGCAACTGCTCGCGGGCAAGCGCCCGGCCAATCTGCGCGAAGAGCCTTACGTCGCGGTCGCGTCGGCCAGCTCGGCCGCGCGCTAAGCTTTGACGGCGCCCAACGAAGCGTCCATCTGTCCGAAGAACTGGCGACCGAGCTGGGGTTGAGGACCAACCATTCGATCCACCACGGATTTCACAGATAAAAACGGATTCAGACCGATTAGAAGAATGTAGGGCCGGCGCTCGTCGCCGCGCCGTCTGGGTCCCTGATTCATTCCGCCTCTGATCCGTGATCATCCGCGCAATCCGTGGTCAAATTCTTCTCTGCCTCGACGACTGATCTGCGATTGAATTACTGACTTCAGTTCGATGGTCGGGCGCGCGCCAAAAAAAGAGCCGGCCACTTGGGCCGGCTCGGAAATGCTTTCTGTCGCGCAACTCAGGCCTCGTAGGGAGGCAGCGTCTTTTCGACCGACTGCTTGCCGAGGCGGATGTAGGCGGGCAGGCCGTTGTCGAACGGCACGGCGACTTCGCCCTGAATCAGCGGCGTGGCGTAGCGGTAGAACTGGAAGTTCATGCTGACGCCGTCTTCGTTGATCCACTCGCGCGGCAGTTTCTTGTTCGTCGTCGCCACGTCGGCGAGGGACGTCAGGCCCGTCTCGCAGCTGTAGATATCAGAGTCGCCGCGAACAAGGGTGATCATCTTGTCGGATTCACCACCGACGGCGGCGAGCACCGCAGCCTGGCCGACGAGGTAAGCCTCATCGGCATCCGTCTTCGAGGCGAGGTGGGCGGCGCTGCGCTGGGCGACACCGAGGCGGGCGACGCGAACCTTCGCGCCGGCCTGTGATTCGACGAGATCGCGGAGGTATTCGCCGACCCCGCCGAGCTGGGCATGGCCGAGCGCGTCCGTGCTGGTCGTCTCGACGGCGACGTAGTTGCCGTCTTTGTCGACGAGGCCTTCACCCACGACGACCACGCAATGTTTCTCGCGCTTGAGGACCTTGCGGACGTCGTCGAGGAACTTGTCGTTGGAGAAAGCGATTTCGGGGACGTAGACGAGGTGCGGC
>JANXWT010000386.1 GCA_025351035.1 Opitutia bacterium
AAAGTGCGGCGCGCACCGCTTTTTTTGCCCACGGCCCAGCTCCCGTAACTGAGAATTACCGTCTTTTTCTGTGAGTCCGCCCGTCCCCGGCAGCATCCGCGCCCAGTTTCAAGCGATTTTTGGCCGGATGCCGACGGTGCTCGCCCGGGCGCCGGGCCGGGTGGAGTTCATCGGCAATCATACGGATTACAACGGCGGCGCCGTATTGGGCGCGGCGATCGACCGCTATGTGTGGGCGGCCGCGGCCCCGAACCCGGCGGGGCGTTGGCGACTCTTCAGCGTCGGGAACGCCGCCGTGCTGGAGCTGCCTTCCGATCCCGGGACAAAATTCTCTGGCACAGATTCGTGGGTCAACTACCCGCTGGGTGTGTGGCGCAGTTTACGGGACTTTTCCCTGCCGCAGCCTCCGGGTTTTGATCTGCTGGTCGATTCCAACCTGCCGCCGGGCGCCGGACTCAGCAGCAGCGCGGCGCTTGAGCTGGCGGTGGCGGTGGCGCTGACGTCTTTGGCCGGGAAAACCGACCTGCCGCCGGCACAGCTGGCCGCGCTCGGCCGGCACGCGGAGAACCACCATGTCGGGGTGCCCTGTGGGATCCTGGATCAGGGGACGAGTGCCTTCGGCCGCGCCGGGCATTTGGTGCACATCGATTGTCGCGGCCCGGTGTTCGCCCACGTGCCATTCCCGGCGGCCGCGCATCTGTGGATCTTTAACAACCGGGGAAAGCACGCCTTGATCGACGGCCTTTACGCCCAGCGGCACGAGGAATGCCTCGCGGCCGCAAAAGCGCTAGGCGTGGCGCGGCTCGCCGACCTGACGCCCGCGCAGCTGCAGGCGCGGGCGGGCGGGCTGCCGCCGGTGCTGGCCAAGCGCGCCAGGCACATCGTCGAGGAGCAGGCACGGGTGCAGGAGACAGTCACGGCGCTGCAGCGCGGCGACCTCGCCGTGGTGGGACGACTGCTGACCGCCTCGCACCGCAGCTCGCAACAATGGTTTGAGAACAGCACGCCCGCGCTTGATCAGCTGGTGGATCTGCTGGAGCAGCATCCCGCCGTGTTCGGCGCGCGATTGACCGGCGGTGGTTTCGGCGGTGCGGTGATGGCCTTGACCCGGGATCGTTTTACCGAGGCCGATGCGGCTGAGATCACCCGCCGCTACACGACAGCAGGGCATGAACGAGAACCCGAGGTGCTCCACCTGCAAACCGCGGACGGCGCGAGGCGGATCGATTGGTTGCCACGCGCGGGCGTGGCGACGCGGACCGATCCGCTGAATGGCGAAGACGGCAGCGGGAGCAGCACGACGTGAGCCGAGGTTCCTGCCAGCCGCGCCAGTGCCTTGATCCGGCCGCTTACTTTGATGGGGCGAGGTGCTTTTTGAACCACATGGCGGCCTTCAGGTCGCGCTCGACCTGGTTATTGGCCAAGAGGTGATTGTCTCCGGCGAAGACGAATAATTGGTAGGGGCGGCCCAGCTCCTGCAACCTGGCCGCAAGGGCCAGCGATTGGCCCGGACTGACGGAGCGGTCGGCGCCGCCGTGCATAAGGAAGAGCGGAACGGTCAATGCATCAGCCCATAGGACGGCCGAACGTCGCTGGTTGATCTCGGTTTTTCGATTCTCATAGTCCGGCCAGATTGTCTTCACCATGGGGGCGGTCTGCTTTGGGGCCGCCGTGATCATGGCCTCAAGGTCGGTGAAGGCGCCGAAAGTGGCCGCTGCATTCGCGGGAAATTTATCGCGCAACGCCTGAAACGTCATCATGCCGCCGCGTGATTCACCGTAGAGGAACAGCTGCGCGGCATCCAAGCCTCCGAGGGATGGTATGACCGGCACAATATTCATCAAATCCGCCAGATCGTCCCCTCCCATCTCATCCTTGCCCTCGCCCCCGTCGCTGCCGCGATACATGGGGGCCACGATGGCAAAGCCCTCCCTAGCCAGCCGGTGGAACATCGTGACCAGCTCGGGAGCGGCATCGCCCCGCACATAGCTTCCACGGTTGTAGATGATGACGGGAAGTTTTTGCGCGGGTGTCGCTGTCGGTTGGTAGAGATAGGCTATGACGCTCAATCCGTCGCTCCGGTAGCTGATTTTCTGCAATACGTAGTTGGCGTCCTGCACCGCGAGCTCGTAGGCCTCTTTTGAGGCATAGCACTTCACATCGTTTTTGCCAACGCCTCGTCATAGGTGGGGAAGGCGTAGGGGCTGCGGGAGATTATCATTCCGTCATTTTCCCCTGCGGACAATCGGCTGGACGGTGCGATCACGAGCAACCCGAGGGTGATCATGCGAGCAAGACGGGACATGTAATTCAATATTCGGAGGTTGGAGTTAGGCAACCGAATGGAGGATGCCTGCCGTAGCGATGCTCAGGAGTGTTCCATAACAACACTCGGCAGGGACCGAAGTTGCAGCAAGTTTGGTGTTCGCACTATGCGACTCGGTCTGAACCCGCATGGCGGACTTTCCCTGTTGCCAA
>JANXWT010000288.1 GCA_025351035.1 Opitutia bacterium
GTTTTTTCTTCGTGCTCGTCGACAGTCAGCCGGGGTTCACGTTGCACTGGCGCTGGGCGATGGCGGGGTTGTTGCTGCTGCAAGGCATGGCCTTGCTGCGAGACTCGGCGCAGCCGCGGAAAGTTCACTTTTATTATCCGCCGTATTACCCGAATCTTTTCATGGAATTGAAGAAAGATCTGGCGAATCGCTTCCTGCCGGGGACGGGCGCCGCCACCGATGTGCCGGCCGGCACGGCATGGTATGGGCAACTCCGGGTTTGGGCGAAGCCGGAAAAGCTGCGGGACTTCTACCTCATCACCGTCGAGCAAAACATCGGCGCGCTGCTGCTGACACCGACGACGCTCGACCGGCCTTTTTTCACCGAGCTGGCCGCCCGCAACGAGGACACGATCAAGCTCACCGACGCCGGCGGATGGGGCGGGGTTTACGCCGGGTTAGTGACCCGCCGCATGCCCCGCGATTTCCCCTTGAGCATGCCACCCCAGCGGCTCACCGAGAACATGGTGCTGCTCGTCAATCCCGCAATGGTTCACCGGCGGGGAAATTGAATTGCAAGTGTTCTCCGCTTTGGCTTAAGACTTTCTGACCGTAACTTCCGGCCGTAACCATGAAAAACTACTTGCGCTCCGCCCTCGCTCTCGCCGCCCTCACCGCGGCCTCAACTCTTGCCCACGCCGTCTACGCCCCGCTGCCCGCACAGGACCTGGGCAAGGCCTTCACCTATCACCTCGGTGCCTCTGTCTACAACGACAGCAACATCTTCGGCAGTGCGAAGGGCGCAATCAGCAGCGCGGTCTACAATCTCTCGTTCGGCCTCGGTTTCAACAGCTCCGTCACGGACCAGACCTTCCTCTCCCTCGGGTATGATCTCAGCCGCGACAACGTCGTCGACCGCCCCGGCAAGAAAAACCTGACCAACCATGCCTTCACCTCGCGTCTCTCCCATACTTTTTCCGAGGCGACGACGCTCGACATCAGCGAAAATTATCAAATCACCGGAAGGCCGGACTCGCTGCTCAACGGGGTGACCACGTTGACTGGCGATCAGTCCGCGAAAAACAATCAGTTCAACCTGCGCTTCCAGACGACGGCAGGCGAGAAGGGCACAGTTGCCTTTAAGTATCGCAACATGGACATCAACTACGACACCGAGACGCTGGCCCGCAGCCTCGACCGGAACGATCACCTCTTCGGCCTCGAAGCGGCCTTTGCCCTCCTGCCGGACGTCAAGCTCGTGGGCGAATATCGCTACGGACAAGTCAATTACAAGACCGACAACACCCCGGCGGTGGCGGCGACGGCGACTCATCCGGCCTTCGTTGCACAATTCGCCAAAGACAAGAAATCGAACTACCTCATGGCGGGCGTGAACTACCTTCCGAGCGAAAAAACCATCTTCACCGCCCGCGGCGGTTTCGAGAACCGTTCGCGTGACTTTACGGGCAGCACTTCCGCGCCCTATGTGGAACTCAGCGCAAAACACGCCTACGCCGAAGGCTCCTCCTTCACCGCGACCTATACTTACTCGCTCGAGGAATCGACCGATGTCCTCCGCTTCACGGACAGCAAGGTCAGCCGGTTCGCCGCCACGGTGCAGCATCACCTCAGCCCGATGGTCATCGCCTCCTCCTCGTTTATCTACGAATCAGCCGAGCTGCAAGGCCGTGTCGGGCAACGCAACCTTGCCGAATCCGCCACCCGCTTCGGAGTCGCGCTGATTTGGCAGCCGACAAAAAATTGGGATGTCGGCGCCACGCTTGACGTTGACCACACCACATCCGACGACGTGAACCGCACACAGGAGCGCACACGCTACGGCCTCGGGGCGCGGTTCTCGTTCTAATCCTGCCCCCGTTCCGCCTTCATGGCTTCCATGTCTTCCAGCCGGGAGAGCGCTTCCCTTGGCGACTTCGTCAGTTTGTTGCGGCTCCGCAAGGCCCTCGTTTTCCTCGTCCTCGCACTGGTCGTGCTGACCACCGCCGGTGTCACCGCGCTCCTGCCCAAGTGGTATCTCTCCACCGCCAAGATTCGCGTCGAGAAACCCGAGAGCGAAGTGAAGCTCTTTCAGGCGCAAAGCAATTCGTTCTACGATCCTTATTTCATTCAGGACCAATTTGAGATCATCCAGTCCGAAAAGATTCTTTTCCCGGTCATCGAAAATCTCAGCCTCAACGCGGTCCTGGGCAAATTCATCAACGAAGGCGCGGCGCTGCCCTCGGCCATCACCTACCGCTACATGACCGAAAAGATGCTCCGCGTCGAATCGCGCCGCAGCACCTCCCTCATCGAGATCAATGTCTACGCCCGCGACGCCGCCCTCGCCGCGGCGATCGCCAACGACATCGCCCGCGTCTACTCCGAGGATCGCATCGCCTTGGCCACTTCCGACCAGCGCGAGGGCCTCGTCCAACTCCGCCGGGAACTCGAGAAACAGGAGCGGGTCGTCATCACCCAGCGCGACCGGGTCGAAAAAATCCGCAAGGAACTCGACATCGCCGGCGTCGACCTCAACCAGCGCTACTCCGACATGGAAATCGAGACGCTGCGCCAGATGCAGAATTCGCTCATCGCCCTCCGCGTCGACGCCATCGGCCGCAAGACCCGCTGGGAACGCTTCCACGGCATCCGCAGCGAAGACCGGCGCAATCTTGTCAACGCCGAGCTCATCCAGGACCCCAACATCCAGAACCTTCTTCAAGCCTACCTCGTCGGTGACCAAAACGTGACCAAGCTGAAGGGCCGACTGGGCGAAAATCACCCGGATCTCATCAGCATGATCGAGAATCGCGACAAAATCCTCGACCAGCTCGACAACCAGCTCCGCGGCTACGAGACCTCGCTCGAGATGGCCTACAAGGAAGCCGATGCCCGCGTCACCGAACTCGAGCGCCAGCTCGGCCAGGCGAAAGTCGATCAAATCCTCTCCGCCCGCGACCGCATGCGGCCGTTCGAAGAGGCCGCGTCCAAACTCGACGATGAGCAGCGCCTCCAGACCACGCTCAAGCTCACCTTACGCCAGCGCGAAATCGATTTCCAAGTGCCGAAGAAAACCATCGAGATTCTCAACCACGCCGAGCCCAGTCGCCGCGCCAGCAAGCCCAACTGGCCGCTCAATCTGCTCTTCGCTTTCGTGTTCGGCTCCATCCTCGGCATCGGCACCGCCGTGCTCGTTGAATATTTCGACACCAGCTTCCGCAACGTCGCCGACGTCGAGAGCAAGCTCGCGCTGGCCGTCCTCGGCGTCATTCCGTTCAGCCGCGAGCCCGCCAAGGCCTACGATCCGGGCTCGCCCGATTCCGAGCCGTTCCGGGTGCTGCAGACCAACCTGAACCTCTCGGTCAAGAGCGGCCACTCCACCGCCCTCGTGATTTTTTCCGCCGGTCCCGGCGAGGGCAAGTCCACCACGCTGCGCCAGCTCGCCTTGGCCATGACCGCCGCCGGCGAGCGCGTCCTCATCGTCGACGCCGACGTGCGCCGCCCCACCCAGCACCGCCTCGCCAACGTGTCGCGCGACCCCGGCCTCACCGACGTGATTCTCGGCAAGACCGCTTGGACCGACGCCGTGCGGCGCGCGCCGGGCACCCCCGATTTCCTCCCCAGCGGTTCGGCCGGCGGCGTCACGCTCAGCCTGCTTTATGTGCACAAACTCCGTGAATTCGTCGCCGACGTGAAGCCGCACTACGACCGTGTGCTCTTCGATTCCCCGCCGATCATCGGCGTCAGCGATTCCTCCGTGCTCGCCAGTGTGGCCGATGGCACCATCCTGCTCATCCAGCACCGCCGCAATCCTGAGAGCATGGTCGTGCGCGCCCGCCAGATCATCGACGGCCTCAAGGTCCCCATCGTCGGCGTCGTCCTCAATCAAGTGCCCACCGGCACCGGCGAAGACTACGGCTACTACACGAACAACTACTCGTATTACTCCCACGAATTGGCCGACGGCTCGACGAGCGGCCGGAATGCCGACGGCTCCCGCGGGAAGGAAAAGCTCGAGCTGATCGAAAAAACCAAGCGCCGGCCGCGGGCCTGACGCGCCCCGCCCCCATCCCGCCATGAGTGCTCAGCGCGCATCGCGACTTGCGGTCGGTTTATTCGCTCTGGGCCTGGCCACTCTCACCCGCGCCGAGCTGCGCGTCGTCGGCTCCGATTTGCTCGGACCGGAATTCCAGCACGCGGTCGCAGTTTTCTCCCGGGAGAACGACACCCCGGTCGCCCTGAAGTTGCGCGGCACCCGCCCGGGGCTGGAGGCGCTGCGGGCCGGGCGCGCCGATGTCGGCCTGTTCATGTTTCCAGCCGGAGAATCGCCACCCGACAATCCGTTCCACCACCGACCGCTCGGCTATCAAACGGTCATGGTGCTCGTGCCGCTGGCGCTGCCGGTCACGCAGATCACCGTCGACCAATTGCGCGGCATCTTTGGCGCGGCGGCGACCATCCCCCTGGATCGCTGGGGCGCGCTCGGCCTCACCGGCGATGCGCGGCTCCGCGCCATCGCACCCCATGTCTTGGCTCCGGGCCGCGGGCTGACGTTGCCGCTATTCCGGCGCGTCGTCTTGCAGGACGGCGAAATCAAAGGAACCATTGGGTTGGAGGAAAGCATGGACCTGCTGTTTGCGCGCGTGCGCGGTGCCGACAACACCATCGGGCTCTCGCCGGCGTTGCCGAGCGCCCCGGCGGGGCTGCGCGTGCTGACGGTCGCCGCCAGCGCCAGCGAGCCAGCTTATGCTCCGACATCCGAGACCTTGCACGACGGCACCTATCCCCTCCGCCTGCCGCTCTTTCTGGTCTTCCCGCAGGCCCGGGCCCCGCAGTTCCTGCAATTCCTGAAATTCCTGGTCTCGGACGAGTGCGCGCAGGCTCTCACCGCCGCGAACTTCGTGCCCGTGCCCAAGTCCGCCCGCAATCAGGCCAGCCTCGAGTTCGAAGTCCTGCACTGAGCGCCGGTTCGCGCCCCCGCCAGCCGCTCTCTGGCAATGTCATATAATAGATGACAATGCTCGGCAGGCCGACGCCCCGGCCGCGAGGTCGGAAGCAGGCTTGTCAGGCGGCGGCGCGGGCCTTTCACTGCCCCGCTCTCCTTCTCCCATGGCCCAAATCACCAAGAGCTACGAACCGCACGACGTCGAAAAAAAGTGGTATGCCGCCTGGCTGGCCGCCGATTGTTTCGCGGGCCGCGTCAACCCCGCCAAGCAGCCTTACAGCGTCGTCATTCCGCCGCCGAACGTCACCGGCATGCTCACGATGGGCCATGTGTTGAACAACACGATCCAGGACATTCTCATCCGCCGCGCGCGGCTCGAGGGCCATGAAGCCATGTGGCTGCCGGGCACCGATCACGCGGGCATCGCCACGCA
>JANXWT010000443.1 GCA_025351035.1 Opitutia bacterium
TCGCGCCGATTGGGAAGGACTCGGCTCCGGTTCGGCGGCGCTCGCGGCGGGCGGCGGCACGTGCTTCTTCGACATGCCGCTCAACTCCGAGCCGCCGGCCATCGACGCCGCGGCATTCCGCGAGAAGCGGATGCTCGCCGAAAAACTTTCCTGCACCGACTTCGCGCTCTGGGGCGGACTCGTCCCCGGCAATCTCGAAAAACTTGCGGGCTTGCGCGACGCGGGTGCGATCGGGCTGAAAGCGTTCATGTGTTCGAGCGGCATCGAGAGTTTCCAGAATGTCGACGAGCACTCGCTCCGCGAGGGCATGAAGCGCGCGGTGAAACTTAGCTTGCTCGTCGCGGTGCACGCCGAGGACGAAGCGCTCGCCGCCAAGTTCACGGCGGCGCAAAAAGCCAAGGGCCGCACCGACGCGCGTGCGTTTCTCGCGTCGCGTCCGGTCGAGGTCGAGCTGGCGGCGATCCGGCAAGCGCTGGAGTTGGCGGGCGAGACCGGTTGCACGCTGCACATCGTGCACGTGAGCAGCCCCGAGGGCGTGGCGCTCGTGACTGACGCGCGCGACCACGGCGTCGATGTCACGGCGGAGACTTGCCCGCATTATCTTTTGCTCAACGAGAAGGACGTCGTGCGACTCGGCGCGCCGGCGAAATGCACGCCGCCCATCCGCGACGAGAAGCGCCGGCTCGCGCTGTGGAACGAACTCCGCGCCGGCCACATCCAGACGGTCGGCTCCGACCACTCGCCCGCGCCGCCGGAGATGAAGACTTCGAAAAACTTTTTCGAAATTTGGGGCGGCATCGCGGGCGTGCAGCACGGTTTCGAACTGCTGTTCAACGAGTGCGCCGACACGTGGGAACGCGACCTGTCGCTCTTCGCCGCGGTGCTCGCGCGCAATGTCGCCCGGCGTTTCCGCATCGACGAGCGCAAGGGCCAGCTCGCGCTCGGTCGCGACGCGGATTTTTGCCTGCTGCAGCTCGCCGAGCCGCGCAAGATCGACGCCGACGAACTTTGGACGTGCCACCGCCAGAGCGCGTATCTCGGACGCAAGAGCCGCGTGCGCATCACGCACACCTATGTGCGCGGCGCGCCGGTGTGGACGGAAGGCAGGTTGACGAACCGCCCGACGTCCGGTCAGTTTATCAAACCACCCCGCTGACACTATGAGCACCCCCTACGGCCAGACTCGCACGCGCATTGCCGCCCGCCACGCCCTGATCGCCCCAGACGGCCACGTGAAGAGCAGCGTGCCGGGCATCACTGGCGCCACGACGGTCATCCTGATCAACGGGGCCATGGGGGCCAAGTTTGCGCAGCTCGTCGTGACGTTCGAGGCGGGCGGTCGCGCCGTCCACCCGGCGAATGACACGGAGACCTGCGGCTATTTCATGAGCGGCGGCGGCACGGTCACCATTGGCAAGCTCAAGCAGAAGGTCGCCGCCGGCGCGTTTTACTTCGCGCCCGCCGGCCAAACCTGGTCGATCACCGCGCCGAATCGCGGCACGCAGGTCTCGCTTTTCCAGAAAAAATTTGCGCCGCTCGCCGGCATCGCCGCACCGCACACCATCATCGGCGACGCGAAGCAGGTGCAGGGCAATCCGTTCCTCGGCGATCCCGACGCGCGCTTACAGGTGCTGTTGCCCGACACGCCGGCGTTCGATCTGGCGGTCAATATTTTCACCTACGAATCCGGCGCGACGCTGCCGTTCGTGGAGACGCACGTCATGGAGCACGGTCTGCTGATGCTGTCGGGGCAGGGCGTTTATCGGCTCGAAGACAGTTGGTATCCGGTCGCCGCGGGCGATGTCATCTGGATGGCGCCGTATTGCCCGCAGTGGTTCGTCGCGATGGGCAAGACGACCGCGAGCTATCTCTATTACAAGGATGTCAACCGCGCGGCCCTCTGATTTTGAGCCGGCCTCCGGCTTCGAGATCACGGTCAACGGCCGTGTGGTCGCCGTGCGGGGAGTGGCGCCGACCACGACACTGCTCGACTGGCTGCGTGCGACCGGACTGACCGGCAGCAAGCAAGGCTGCGCCGAGGGCGATTGCGGCGCATGCTCGGTCGCGCTCGTCGATCGCGACGCGCACGGCAAGGCGACCTACCGCGCGTTCAACAGTTGCATCGCGCTGCTGCCGATGTTTGCGGGGCGCGAGATCGTCACGGTTGAGGGCCTCGCGCCGCGTGCGTGCGCATCGCCCGGCCAACCCGCGAACCCGCTGCATCCGGTGCAGGCCGCGATGGTCGAGCACTACGGCTCGCAATGCGGTTACTGCACGCCCGGCTTCACGGTCTCGATGTTCGAGGCGTATTATCGGAAGGACTGCGCGACGAAGCCGGAGATCAGCGACCAACTTTGCGGCAACCTCTGCCGCTGCACGGGCTACCGACCGATCCGCGACGCGGCCGTCGCAGCGCTGGCGGAGCCGTCGGAGACGAAAGACGATGGGTTCGCCGAGCGACTCACTCATGCGGTGCTGCCACCCAGCGCGATGAACTACGCCGTTGGCGAGAACCGCTTCTTTCGTCCGACTTCGCTGCCCGGTTTGTTCACCCTGCTGGCGACATTTCCTGATGCGAAACTCGTCGCCGGTGCGACGGAGATCGGCGTCGAGCTAAACAAGAAATTCAAGGCGTTCCCGCTGCTGATCTCGACCGAGGCCGTGCCGGACCTGACGCGCATGACGAAGACCGATGCCGCGTGGCGCATCGGTGCGGCCGTCACGTTGACGTGCATCGAGGAAGCGCTCGCGGGCGAATATCCGTCGTTCGCAAAGATGCTTCGGCTCTTCGCGTCGCGACAGGTGCGCAACCGCGCGACGCTCGGTGGCAACCTCGTGACCGCGTCGCCCATCGGCGACAGCGCGCCGGTGCTGCTGACGCTCGACGCATCGGTTGTGCTCGCTTCGGCGCGCAAGGAGCGCACGGTGCCGCTCGCGGATTTCTTCACCGCCTACCGCCAGACGGCGATGCAGCCCGACGAGATCATGAAGGAGATCGTCATCCCGCGTGGCGGACCGACAGCCGGCCTGACGCGGCGCATCGACTTCGTCAAAGTTTCCAAACGCCGCGAACTCGACATCAGCATCGTCTCGGGCGCGTTCCGGCTCGATCTCGACGCGCACGGCGTTGTGCGCGAAGCCCGCCTCGCCTACGGCGGCGTGGCCGCGATGCCGAAACGCGCGCTCGAAGCCGAGTCGCTGCTGACCGGCCGGAAACTCAGCGAAGTCGCGGAGGCCATCGCCGTCGTGCTGGGCGACACTTTCAAACCGATCGACGATGTGCGCAGCAGCGCCGACTACCGACGCGGGTTGGTCGTGAGTCTGTGGGAGCAATTTGTCGCCGGCCGCGAGACGCCGGTCGGCGAAGACGAATTCACTTTCACGCCGGGCCAGGAGATGCCGAAACCGGATGCTTCGCGAGCCTTGCGCCACGAGAGCGCGGTCGGGCACGTCACGGGCCGGGCGCTCTATGTCGACGACACGGCGCAGCGCCGGCCAATGCTCGATGTGTGGCCGGTGATGTCGCCGCACGCCCGCGCGAAGCTCAAACGCCGCGATGCATCGAAGGCGCGCTTGGCGCCCGGCATCGCCGCAGTGCTGCTGGCAGAGGATATTCCCGGCGAGAACAACGTCGGTGTCGCGCGGCACGACGAGCCGTTGCTGGCGAAGGACGAGATTTCCTATCACGGCCGGATGGTCGCATTGGTCGTCGGCAACTCGATGCAGGCGTGCCGGGCCGCGGCGAAGCTCGTCGAGGTGGAGTATGAACCGTTGACGCCGATTGTCTCGCTCACCGACGCGATGGCGCAGGGCAGTTATCACACCGAGCCGCACACGCTGAAACGCGGCGATGCAGCGGCGGAGTGCGAGTCGGCGCCGTGCAAACTGGAAGGCGAA
>JANXWT010000450.1 GCA_025351035.1 Opitutia bacterium
ATTTTCGGTGGAATTATTGGCGTTGGAGTGGATGTTGCTACCGGAAAGGGAATGAACTACCAAGATAGCGTGCAAGTGAAGTTGGTTCCATTGGCACCGACTGAGAGCGGTAACCCTGCCGCAAAACAAAACGACTCGAAACCGGCAATCGCAGACAAACCGGCGGAGTCTGGAAAGGTGGCTACGCCATCACATCCCGCTGAGAAATCAGACGGAAAATAATTAGATACTTGCGTTTCACAGGCACGGCGCACCACGCCGTGCCTTTTTATTTCGCCGGGCCGAGGATCTTGTCTTCGAGTTCTTTCACCGTGGCGATGAAGGCCTCGGGGGTGGTGGTGGCGAGCAGCGCGGCGCGGTGCGCCTCGTCCTTGATCAGGCGGCAGAGCGAGCCGACGAGCATCAGGTAGTCGCCGGGATTGGACTTCGGCGTGCCGAGCACGAAAAGCAGCCGCACGGTCTGGTTGCTGTTCTCGAAAAGCACGCCGGGGTCGCTGCGGCCAACAGCGAGGACGATCTTTTTGACGTGCTCGGTGCGGGCGTGGGGCAGCGCGACCTCGTTGCCGAGGCAGGTGGTGTCAAGGCGCTCGCGCGCGAGGAGTTCCTGATAGAAGCCTTCGAAGTTGGCCACGTCGGGATGCGCGACGAGGAGCTTGGCGACTTCATGGAGCGCGGCCGTGCGTTTGGTGCTCTGGAGTTGGAGCACGATGCGGGCGGGGTCGAGCAATTCGGAAACACGGGCGGTCATGGGATGCGGGTCGGTGCGGCTAAATGAGGCGCGGCGCTCCGGCTTGGCAAGGCCGGAGTTGGCGTAATGAAGGGGCTAAATTTTCGTTGCGATGGCGGCGGCGACGCGCAGTGATTTTCGCCATGAAATATCTGCTGACTGCTCTCTGCCTGCTGCTCGGAACCTTCGGGCTGGCGACGCCAAGTGCGCGAGCCTTGGCGGCCGACGGCGATTTCACGAAGGCGATGACAGTGGACGAACTGGTGAAGACGGGCCTGGAGAAGCTGTCACCCGAGGAGCTGGCGCAGCTCAAGGCCGTCGTCGAACGCTACAAGGCGGGCGAGGTGGCCGCCGTCAAGCAGGAGGCTGAGGCGGCGGTGGCGGTGGTGAAGCACGAGGCCGCGACGAAGGTGGCGGCGGCTGAAGCGAAGGCCACGCAGGCGGAGCAGGTCACGGCGAGTGACAAGAAAAAGCCCGGCTGGCTGCGCGCGCTGATTACGCTGGAGAGAACCTCCGGTAATCCCGAAAAGGACGGCTCGATCGAGAGCCGCATTGCGGGGGCGTTCGACGGTTGGACCTCCAATTCAAGTTTCCGACTGGAGAACGGGCAGATCTGGCAGGTGCTGGACGCCGACGGCGGTTACGTGACCAAACCGGTGCCTTCGCCGCAGGTGAAAATATTCCCGGCGCGTTTGGCCGGCTTCTGGATGGAGATCGAAGGCGTGAACCCACGCGTGAAAGTGAAGCCGGTCAAACTGGATTGAGCGGCTGGGCGCGGCGATCTGCCTGTTGGACGCTTTCCTTCCGGGCGGGGCGAAAGAGAGTTGGCGTCGACGCGGGGGTGCCCCAACGTCGCAGGTATGAACAAATGCATCCTCGGCGTGGGGCTTTTGCTGCTGGTCGGACGACTGTCGGTGGAAACTGAATTCATCAAGACGCTGCCGGCCGAGGAATTCGCGGCGGCCGGGCTGTCAAAGCTGACGCCGGCGGAACTGGTGCGACTCGAGGCGGCCGTGCTGCACTTCAAGGCGGGCGAAGTGGCCGTGGTCAAGCAAGAGGCTGAAGCAAAGGTGGCGGCGGCTGAGGCGAAAGCAAAGCAGACCGAGGCCGCGACCGCTGGCGAAAAGAAGAGCCCCAGTTGGTTCATGGCGCTGCTCACACTGAAGCAGGCCAGCGAAAAGCCGGGTGGCGCCGAATCGTTGGAGAGCACGCTGGTGGGAGACTATCGCGGTTACAGCGGGAATACAGTTTTCACGCTCACCGATGGCAGTCAGTGGGTGCAACAAAATCGCACCGACACGTCGGTCTATTCCCCGACACAGTATTCCTCCAAGGTGAAAATTTATCCGGCGACGTTTGCCGGTTTTTGGCTGGAAGTGGCCGGTGTCCCTGGCCGAGTGCGGGTGGTGCTGTTTGAGGCCAAGGAGCGAAAATAAACGGAAGCGGGGGACGCGTGGCTGCGCGAAAAAAGGCGCGCCGGTCAGGGCGCACCATGGGTGTTTGGTGGAGCGGCTTGGCCACAAGACGCTCTGAAGCGCCGTGGGGCAGCGACCTTGGTCGCGCCATTTTGAGCGCGAGCAAGCTCGCTGGCCTACGTTGTTGCCGCGTGTGGGGGTTCGACCGGCGGGGTCGAGTGCGCGGCTTGCTCCTCGTCGGTCTCGACGATGCGCGCGACGCTGAGGAGCTTGTCGCCGGCTTCGAGCGAGACGAGGCGCACGCCTTTGCCGCCGCGATTAACCTCGCGGATCGTGTTCACCGGGCAGCGCACGCTCTGGCCCTTGGCCGTGAGGAGCATGATCTCGTCGGTGTCGCGGATGCTGAGCGCGCCGGCGAGTTTGATGGAGCCGTCTTCGGGAAGATCGATCGCCCAGACGCCGGAGCCGCCGCGGTTGATGAGGCGGTAGTCCTCGAAGCGCGTGCGGACGCCGAGGCCGGCTTCGCTCGCGACGAGGAACTTGGCGTCGTGGTCCACGACCTCGATCACGTCGAGGTAATCGCTGGCGAGCTTGAAGCGCATGCCGGTGACGCCGCCGGTGGCGCGGCCGGTCGGGCGGAAGAGATCTTCGCCGGACTCGGGATCGCGTTCGCGGAAACGGACGGCGAGGCCCTGGTGTGAGACGAGGATGAGCTCGTTTTCGCCGGTGGTGAGCACGGTGCCGATGACGGTGTCGCCGTCGGCGAGGTTGATGCCGATGAGGCCGCCTTCGCGCGTGCAATTGGCGTAGTCGGCGAGGGAGCTCTTCTTGATGACGCCGCTCTTGGTCGCCATCACGAGGTAGCGGTCGGACGCAAAGTCCTTCACACAGATCATCGCGGCGATCTTCTCGCCTTCGGAGAGGCGGAGGAAACTGGAGACGGAACGGCCTTTGGCGGTGCGGGTGCCTTCCGGTACATCATAAACCTTTTTGGCATGGCATTGGCCGGTGCTCGTAAGGAAGAGGATGTAGTCGTGCGTACTCGCAGTGAAAAGATGCTCGGCGAAATCTTCGTCGTACGTCTCGGCGCCGATGACACCCTTGCCTCCGCGCTTTTGGGCGCGATAGGCGGCGACAGGAGTGCGCTTGATAAAGCCGAGATGGGAAACGGTGATGACGCAGCCTTCATTCGGGATGACGTCTTCCATGCGAAGTTCGCCTTCCGCGTCGATGATCTGCGTGCGGCGGGGGGAAGCGTATTTATCGCGGAGCTCGAGCAATTCCTTTTTGATCAGAGCGAGGAGCTTGGCTTCGGAAGCGAGAATGCTGCGGAGTTCCTCGATGATTTTCATCAGCTCGAGGTATTCGGCTTCAATCTTGCCACGTTCGAGACCGGTGAGCTGGTAGAGACGAAGTTCGAGAATGGCGTTGGTCTGGCGCTCGGAGAGCGGGTACTTGGCCATCAACTTTTGTTTGGCCTCCTCCTTGTCCTTGGAGGCCTTCAGGGCCTCCGGGTTGGAGAACTGCTTGCGACCTCCCTTGTGACCGCGCTTTCCTCCTGCAAAAGCAGAGAAGATCCATGTACCGACGGCATCGGGCTGACCTTTCTCGAGCAAACATTAGGTCCCTTTCTGGCACTTGTAGCACTCACACACACCAGGGTTGCGAGCCCCTGTACGGGCTTCAAGTATAGGTTCACGGGCTTCAATTTAGAGACGGGCTTGGGTCGCTGTACGGGCTTCAAGTAGGTTCACGGGCTTCAATTTAGGGACGGGCTTGAGTCCCTGTACGCGCTTCAAGTTAGTAAACTTACAAAGTCGTTTGGTCACTTAAGTCAGGTTAGAC
>JANXWT010000478.1 GCA_025351035.1 Opitutia bacterium
GTGGATTTCCCGGGAAAATCGTGCCTTCTACGGCGTTCTTCCCTTGCCAGGGTAGCTCAGTGGTAGAGCAGAGGACTCATAAGCCTTTGGTCGGGGGTTCAATCCCCCCCCCTGGCACCATTTTTCATCCGGAAACCGAAAGAGTGTGCCAAGCGAAGTCTTGTCGATGACTGAGTTCGGCCGACTAACTTATCCGTGCTTGCTCTGCACAGACGTGGCGAAGAAAGGTAATCCGTGGCCACGCCATCCTACGACCTTGTCATCCTTGCCGCCGGCATGGGCAGCCGCTTTAGCGGACTCAAGCAAATGCAACCAATCGGACCGCACGGTGAACTCATCATCGAGTATTCCGCGTTCGACGCTCTGCGTGCCGGCGGCGCGAATGGCTTCGGCTTCGGTCGCCTCGTGCTCGTCATCCGCAAAGAGAACGAGATCGAATTTCGCGCCGCCATTGGGCGCCGGCTCGAGTCGCGGATGGATGTCCATTACGTCTTTCAGGAGTTCATGGCGTTGCCTGCGGGATTCGCGGCGCCGGTTGGCCGCACGAAACCGTGGGGCACAAGCCACGCCGTGCTCGCCGCGCAGCCCGCCGTGCGCGGGCCCTTTGCCGTGATCAACGCCGACGACTTCTACGGCGCGTCGGGTTACCGGAATCTCACCGCCTATTTTCAGTCCACGGTCGCCAGCCCGAAACCGTCCTACGCGATGGTCGGTTATCCGCTGAAGCAGACGCTTTCGGAGCACGGTGCAGTCAGTCGCGGCTTGTGCGCGACTGACGAGCAAGGCCGGTTGCAGCGCATCACCGAGATCACCAAAATCGAAAAAAAGCCGGGCGGTGCACGCTACACTGACGCCGAGGCGCACGTGCATCTGCTGACTGGCGAAGAGATTGTCTCGATGAATTTCTGGGGCTTCACGCCGGCGGTGTTCCCGCAACTGGAGCGGCTGTTCGGGGAATTCCTGACCCGGCATGGTCGCGATCCCAAGTCGGAGTGCTATCTGCCGTCGGCACTCAGCACAATTAACGAGCGCGGCGCAGCGGAGATCGCGCTGTTGCCCAGCGAGGATCCGTGGTTCGGTCTCACCTATCGCGAGGATATCGTCGCCGCGCGCGCAGCGATCAGTGAATTCATCGCAGCCGGAAAATATCCGTCGCCGCTGTGGGGGTGAGAAATGATTTATTGGGCGGGGTCTCTGACCTCGCCGACGGGCGTCGCGTTTGAATGCGGCTAGATCGCGTGTAAAGCCCTCTTACAGTTGGGAGAGCAGCGCGCGCATTTCTTGCTCGGGCGTCCCGTGGTTCTGGGCGATGGCGAGCTGCAGTGCTTCGTCGAGCCAGCGCCGTCCGTCGTCCTTGCGACCGAAGCCGAGCAGCGCTTTGCCAAGGAGAATGCGTGGCATCATCCATTCGGGTTTCGTGACGGCGCAAATTTCGAGGTGCGGCAGGGCGTCCGTCACGCGTCCTTCCGCCAGCAGCGCTTGCGCAAGACTGAAGCGAAACATCTCGTTTTCCGGTTGCTGCGCGACGAGCGCAGCGAACTGCGTTGAGCGCGGCTCCATCAGGCGACAAAAAAGACTACGACGGTCGCATTGTCGAAGCCACCTCGCTCGTTGGCGTGGTCGACGAGCGCGCGCACGCAAGTGGCCGGATCGGCCGAAGCAACCATCAAGTGGGTGAGATCGCCGTGCGGCATGGCGCGGCCGACGCCATCGGTGCAAAGCAGGTAACGGTCGCCGGATTCCATCTCGAAATCGGCGAAGTCACCGGTCGCGGGTGGCGGCTGACCTATGCAGCGCGTGAGTGCGTTGCGTTGTTCGAGCAACGCAATCTCGCTCGCAATCCGGCTGCCGCGCAATTGGTTCTCGATGGTGTGTTCGTTGGTCAGAGGCAACAGTTGGTTCGCGCGCAGACGCATCAGGCTACTGTCCCCAATATGCCCGCAGTGCAGGGTAGCTCCAACCACATGCGCGAACGTCAGCGTCGAGCCAATGCCTGTCCGCGGACTGATCCGCTGGCCGAGTTGCAGCACTTTTTCGTTCACCTGATCGACGCAAGTCTGATACTTGATCTCATGCGGGTTCGTGGCGCCCCGGACGCAATCGCTGAGGGCCGCGATGGTCTGCTGACTCGCCTCCGCACCGCCGGGCAAGCCGCCGATGCCATCGGCGACGGCGTAAAGCTGGAGTTCATCGTCACACAACAGGCTGTCTTCGTTCTCGGAACGAACTTGACCAATGTCGGTGAAAGCAGCGGAGAGTAATTTCATGAATTGTCGCACACGCTAGGTCAGACAATAGTCAAAGGGAAAGGTCTAAAAATAATTTCTCGGTTTTCCCTCGTCAGTCGTTCGAAATTTCCGGCAGGCAGCGCCGCGATGAATTCCCGTCCGTAGGACTTGGCCAGCACGCGCGAGTCAAGGATGGTGACGAGGCCGCGGTCGGTCTTGCTG
>JANXWT010000002.1 GCA_025351035.1 Opitutia bacterium
ACACTGCAGGGTCGTCAGGCGGCGGAGATCGGCGCGGCGGTGCTCCGGCGCGTGCTGGCGGGGTCGGCGGGCGTGCTGCCCGCGCCCACCGTGAAGCCCTGCGTCATCGCCATGATCGGCGTCAACGGCTCGGGCAAGACCACCACGACCGCGAAACTCGCGCACCAACTGCAGGGCGACGGACAGACTGTGCTTGTGGCGGCGTGCGACACGTTTCGGGCCGCGGCGGTCGAGCAATTGAAGAGCTGGGCGGCGCGTTTGGACCTCGACATCGTGGCCAGCCACACGGGCGCGGATTCGGCGGCAGTGGCTTTCGATGCGTGGCAGGCGGCGAAGGCGCGCGGGAAGGACTGGCTGATCGTCGATACCGCGGGCCGGTTGCACACGAAGAGCAACCTCATGGAGGAGCTCGCGAAAATTCGCCGCGTTTTGCAGAAGAACGATCCGGAGGCACCGCAGCACCGGTGGCTTGTGGTCGATGGCAGCCTCGGGGCCAATTCCATCGAGCAAGCGCGGGTGTTTCACCAGAGTTTCGGGCTGACGGGCTTGGTGGTGACGAAACTCGACGGCACGAGTCGCGGCGGCGCGCTCGTCGGCATCTACCGGCAACTGAAGATTCCGATCTACTGCATCGGACTGGGCGAGCAACCGGACGACTTGCAGCCATTCTCAGTCGAGAATTATGCGCGCGCGGTGTTCGGACTGGAGGCGACATGAGATTTTTTTTGGCTGCTGCTTGCGCTCGAGACGCGTGGCAACTCAACGGCGTCGTGACCGCGTCGTCCGACAGAATCGGATTGCGGCAAACGAGGAGCCTGGCGGAATCTGGGGCATGAAACGCGCTTTGCTTCCGGTTTTGTTCCTCGCCCTTTGCACGGTCGGTCTGGCCCAGAGTCGGTTTACCGAGCGGCTGACGCCCGAGGAGCGCAGTCGCGCCGGTCTCGACCATTTGACGCCGGAGCAGCTCGCGGCGCTCGATGCGCTCGTCAAGCACGACCAAGACTCGGGCGTGCAAATAGTGCGGGAAAATATCCGCAAGGAACTGCGCGAAGAAGTCAAAGCGGAGGTGAAGGCCGAAGTGAAGCAACAGGCAAAGGCCGAAGCGAAGCAGGAAGCCGAGGACCAGCGTGCCGCCGAGACCCGCGTGCTTTCGCGCATCTAGGGTCGGTTCGACGGGTGGGATGGCAAGACGGTTTTCAAACTGGAGAACGGGCAGGTCTGGAAGCAGGCTGAGCCGGTCCTGTTTTATGTGAAGCCGGTGGATTCACCGGCCGTGCTGGTCGAGAAAGTCTACGGTGGTTGGCGGCTTTATTACACTAACGGCGGTTGGGTGAAAGTCGTGCGGATCAAGTAAGCCGAGGGCCGTGCTCTTGCAGGGCGAATGGTCGCTGGCGCGGTCGGGCTGCGCCTGTGGGCGCGAGGCGAACACCACGGGAACTTGCGACCACCTGAATTTAGGTGGTTTGGCTGCTCCGCGCGGCGGAGTGCTCGTGGTTAACTGTGCATGCAGTTAGTTTTCGCGTCCGGCAACGGGTGCGAGAGGTGACCAACCGGGGCTCGCGTGCGCTTACTGGCCCGTGGCGCGCGCGAGCCCTCTCCTTTTTGCAGAAGCAGGGATGGGTGACCTGCTTGGGGGAAAGACGAAGGCGCGGTGTGCACCGCGCCTTCGTTGCAAATAGAAAAATTCGGGAAGCGATTACTTTACCTCGCCCATGAGTTTCTTGACCCACGGGACGATCAGGAAGAGCGCGACGGTCGCGACGGCGACCCAGATGACTTGCTTTTGAAAGAAAGCGGCGAGGGCGGGTGCGTCGGTGGCGGTGAATTCGCCCGCAAGCACGCCGGCGAGTTTGTTCCCAAGCGAAGCGGCGAGGAACCAAATGCCCATCACGAGGCCGACGAGATTGGCGGGCGCGAGCTTGGTGAGCGTGCTGAGTCCGACGGGGCTGAGGCAGAGTTCACCGAGAGTCTGGAGGAAAAACACGCCAACGATCCAGAAAGGGCTGACGAGACCGGAGGCGGTGAGCTTGGCAGCGGGCACCATCAGCATGAAGGACAAGGCGAGGAAAAAGAGGCCGATGGTGAATTTCATCGGGCTCGACGGAGCGCGGTCGCCGAGCTTGACCCAGAGCCACGCGAAGACCGGCGAGAGTGATATGACCCAGAGGGAGTTGACCGACTGGAACCACGCCGAGGGAAACTTGTAGCCAAAGATCTCGGTGCGCGTGAGCTGGTCGCCGAAAAGCTGGATGGTGGAACCGGCTTGCTCAAAGATGGCCCAAAAGATGATGGCGGCGAGGGCGAACACAAAGATGGCCGCCATGCGTTTCATGCTCGGATCGTTGCGGGTGCCGAACCAGAGGATGGCGAGGATCGGGACAACCACGTAGCCGTAGCTGATCCAGTGGAACGCCGGGTTCGTATCGGAGAGGCGCACGAGAGCGAACAATACGCCAGCGCCGACGAGGACGCCGAGCAGTTTGCCCCATGGCCGCGGAACATCCGTCGCCGGTGCATGCCCGACGTGGGCGAGCCGGTGCTTCATGAAGAGAAACACGATCAAGCCGATCGTCATGCCGACGCCGGCGGCGCCGAAGCCCCAGTGCCAACTGTGCGTCGGGTCGAGGCCCCAGCCTTTGAGGATTTCCTTGAAAGCGTCGCTTTGTGCGAGCCAGCCGGTGATGAGCGGCGCGAGGAAGGCGCCCATGTTGATGCCCATGTAGAAAATCGAAAAGCCGGCGTCGCGGCGGGGATCCTCACGACTGTAGAGCGAGCCGACCATCGAGCTGATGTTGGGCTTGAGGAGACCGGTGCCGCACGCCACGAGCACGAGGCCGGTGTAAAACGCCGTCATCGAGTGGATCGCGAGCGTGAAGTAACCGCAGGCGATGATGATGCCACCCCAGAAGACGGCAGCCCGGGCGCCGAGGAAATTGTCGGCAATGAATCCGCCGGGGATCGAGAGCATATAGACGCTCATTGTGTAGGTGCCGTAGATCAGGCCGGCGGTCTTGGTGCTGAACTCCAGTCCGCCCCGCATGGCCGGTGCGACCATGAAGAGGACGAGCAGGGCGCGCATGCCATAGTAGCCGAAGCGCTCCCAAAGCTCAGTGAGGAACAGGTTGGTGAGGCCACGGGGCTGGCCGAAGATTCCGCTCGCGTCGGGGGCGACAGGAGCGGACGAGGGGGTGGACGTCGAACTCATAGGGTGCGGATTCGGGCAGCGAACCACGCCGAGCGCAAGCGCGCAGGCACAGGCGGGAGCTTTTCGGCGGGCGATTGCCAGCCGGGCCCGCCGCCATGAGTCGGGATGGACAAGCAGAGTGAAAGCCGTTCAAAGAGGAGCGGCATGTCCTCGACGGTGCTCATCCTCTACGCTTCGGTCTCCGGCACAGCCGAGGAGCTGGCGACATTGACGGCGCGCAAGCTGCGCGCGGCCGACCTCGCCGCCGAGGTGGCCAACGTGGCGGACTTCCCGGCCGTGAGCCTGGCCGAGTTCGACACGGTGCTGATCATCGCGAGCACTTGGGGTGAGGGCGAGCCGCCACCGGACGCCGCGGATTTCGTGGCGGCGCTGCCGGTGCTGCACTTGCCGCGCCTGCACTTCGCCGTGCTCGCGCTCGGCTCGCGCGCCTACCCGCAGTTTTGCGCCTTTGGCCGACGGCTCGATGAGGGCTTGGCCAAGTGCGGTGCGCAGCGGCTGTTGGCGCGGGTTGACTGTGACACGAAACTCAAGGCCGATTTCGAGCGCTGGCTCGCGGGCGTTAGGCGGATGCTGGGTGCCCGATGATCTTTCAAAAAATCAAGCGACTGTTCGGCGGCGTCGCCGAAGAAGTGGAAATCCCCGGCGTCGGCGCGCCGGGCATTGCGCCGCGGACGCTGACAGTGTTTCTGCCGTCCCATTACGAGGCGAAGCACGAGCATGCCTTGCTGATCGCGCTCGATGGGCAGACGATGCCCGGCTGGCGCCTCGGTGAAACGCTGCACCGGCTCGGCAAGGCGAAGCAGATCGCACCGACGGTGGTGGTCGCCGTGCCCGCCTCGCGCCACCGGATGGATGAATACGGGATGGCGGGAGCGTTGGACTACCGGCAACGCGGGGAAAAGGCGGCAGCCTTCCAGCGCTACTTGCTGGAGGCCGTGCTGCCGCGGGTGCGCGAACGCGTCGCCCTGACCCGCGATCCCGCGCGCACCGGAATTTTCGGAGCGTCGATGGGCGGGCTGGCCGCGTTCGATGCGGCGTGGCGGCATGCCGACGTGTTCGGCTTCGCGGGCGTGTTCTCCGGTTCACTCTGGTGGCGCGGCGACAATTCGTCCGTCGCGGCGCAGCAGTCGTCGCGGCTGGCCCACCGGCTCGTGCGGGCGACCACACCGCCGCCGAAGTTGCGCCTGTGGTTCGAGGCTGGCACGAAAGACGAAACGGAAGACCGCGATGGCAACGGCGTAATCGACGCCATCCAAGACACCACGGAGCTGATCGACGAACTCGTCGCGAAAAAATTCCGCCGCGGCACCGATGTAGCCTACGTCGAGGTGCCGGGCGGCGAACACAACGACGCGACGTGGGCGCGCGCGTTGCCGGATTTTCTCCGCTGGGCGCTGCCGCCGCGTTAGGTTGCATGCTAAAACCTGCCCCGCGGTTCGCCGCGTATCTTTTATGGCCAAAGAGCCTAGTATCATGTAACGTTATATATTTCGCATTGCGGTCTGTCGCGCGATGCGGTTGGTTCGGGCATGGCCAACCGATACAAAGTCACCTTAACGCGGACGGAACGTGAGCAACTCACGGAGCTGACCCGCAGCGGCAAGTC
>JANXWT010000027.1 GCA_025351035.1 Opitutia bacterium
CTGGATTGCCGCCTCGGCGGCACGGTGGGTGGCCGCCCCGATCCTTGGTCCGGTGCATACCGGCTATTTCGTGCTCGCGGGAAACCTCACGCTCATCGTTTCCGGAGCGGTGGGCGCAATTTTCCTGAGTTACAGCTTCCCGCAACTGTTCGCCCGCGCGCGGGCCGGAGCCACGCCCGCGCAGTTGCAAGCGATGACCCACCGCACCCTCGTGATCGTGATGGTCGCCGGGCAAGCCGGGCTGCTTGCGCTGGCGTGGCTGACCCCCTGGTTGATCGGCCCGGTCATTGCCGAACGTTATGCGCCGTCCACCGAATGGCTGCTGGCCACGGGTGGAGCCACGCTCGCGACTTTGCCCACGCAGTTCTATCACAATCTGCTGCTCGCCGGCGGACGCGAACGCGAATGTGCGTGGCTCAGCGCGATCTCGCTCTGCTTGCGAGTTCTGCTCCTGCTCGGCGGGGCGGCGCTTGGCGTGGATGCCTTTCGCCAAAGTCTTGTCGCGATGCCGTGGCTGACTTTGGCGGTCGAAGGCGTCTGCACCCACGTTTTTCTGCATCGAAAGCGCGCCGGTTAGCCCGGTCCTTCGACTCCCTCGCCCCGGAATGCGGTCGCGCTGGCCCGATTTTTTGCAGCCATGAGTCGTGGATCAGCCACCGGCGAGGCGAAACCCGTTGTGGGTTGCCGGTTCTCCAGTCTTGCACCGTCTAGCGCCAACCTTGAACTGTCTGCATGCATCCGAAACTGCGCACGACCCTCGCCGCCCTGCTGGGCTCGGCCGTGGCGATCTGGATCGGCGTCAATATCGCGCAGGAAGAATATCTTGGCACGGCACTGGGTTCCGGCCTTTGCCTGTGGGCGCTGCTCGCGTGGGTGCGGGGCCCACTGGCGGAGGCGTGGCTGCTCGGCTTCCTGATTTTCGGCTATGTAATCGGCAACCGCGGTTTTGCGCAGGTCGCGCCGCTCGGGTCGCTGCCGGCGTTCTTCAGCGAGCTCGGGCTGGCGTTCACGCTGGCCGTCGTGATTCTGCGCAGCTCCCTGCAGCGCGAGTTGCCCGTCAAGCGCGACGCCCTGAACATGACCGTGCTGCTCTGGGTCGCGCTCGGCAGCAGCCGGATCTGGACGGATGCTCGCCTGTATGGCTTTGTGGCGCTGCGTGATTTCGCGACCGTCTACTACGCCTTGTATTTCTTCGTGGCGCAGTCCATCGCCAGTCACGAACCGTCGCGGCGCTTGCTGCGTGGCGCGCTAACGCTGACGTTTTCGGTGCTGCCGGTGACAATGCTGCTTTCCGATCTGTTCCCGGAGGTTTTCTATTCCCACCTCTTGATTAAGGGCGTGCCGCTGATCTATTATAAAGGCGATCTGGCGACGACTTTTCTCTATGCCGGCTTCCTTTGGCTGCTGCCGCTCCGGGGGACCGTGTGGCAGCAGAGCTGGTGGCGCTGGATCATGGCGCTGATGTCCCTCGGGGTCGCGCTCACGCAACTTTCCCGGTCAAGCATGGTGGGACTGGCGGTGGCGGTTTGCTGGCTGACGCTCGCCGGACGGTGGCGTCCGCTGCGTGTGTTCGCCACATTTTGCGCGTGCGGGGTCGTCTTTATCACCGTTTTTTCGCTCTTCCAGCGGAAGGATTTTACCCAGACCAGAGCCTATGCAATGTATGAGGCGGTCGCTTCTATCGGCGATGTCGAGGGCACCAGGGCCTACAAAAACATCGCGAGCAGCGACAAGAGCGACAACAACCGCTTCCGTCTCGTCTGGTGGAAAAACGTAGCCCGGGAAACCATGGAGACATCGCCCTTGCTCGGGATGGGTTTCGGCCACGATCTGGCCAAGGGGTTTCTCTTGGAATATTATCCTGTCACGGAGGCCGAATTTACGACCCGCAGCCCGCACAATATCTACCTGACCATCCTCGGCCGGATGGGGCTGCTGGGCGTGGCGGGCCTGCTCGCCATCTACATTTCGCATGGCCGCGAGACGTGGCATTCGAGCCAGCAGGCGCGCAAGGATCCAAATTACGACGAGGTCCTCACGCTGCAGGCCATGTGCTGGGTTGTCATGATCAGCGCCTGTTTCGGCGTCGTGCTCGAGGGCCCCATGGGCGCCATCCCACTCTGGTCAATTCTGGGTCTGGCGCATTTCACAGCCAAGAACGCCGCGGTGCCGAACCCGGCGTGAGCGGCGCCGGGTCACTGCGCCATTGCCAGTTGGACTGCGGCCTGTTTAGTGACCGTCTCTTATTGTGATGCTCAACTCGGCCCTCGACCTCAGCAGCTCGTTCAAGTTCTCCACGCGGGAGCGTTCGGATTGGATCACCCCTGTCTGCATGGTCGGTTTGGCGACGTTTGGGATTTTCTTCATCTACAGCGCGCAGCTCGCGACGGGCCGCGAACAGTGGCAGCAGCAAGTGGTGTGGCTCGCGCTCGGCGCGGTGGTTTACCTGTCGGCGTCGTTGCTGGACTACCGCATCTGGATGCGCTTCTCGCACTGGGTCTATCTCGCCGCGCTGTTCCTCCTCCTCGTCGTCGTCATTCCGGGCATCGGTCAGACGCGCATGGGCGCACGGCGCTGGCTGGATTTCGGGCCCATCTCATTCCAGCCCTCGGAGGCTGCCAAGTTCGCCGTGCTGATCATGACCGCCGCGGTGTTGACCGGCGCGAAATTGGGCACGGTGCGAGATTCGTTGCAGACGCTGATCAAATTGGCTCTTGCCGCTGGTATCCCCATGGTCTTGATCATCGCCCAGCCCGACCTCGGGTCGGCGCTCGTGATCGCCCCGATGGTCTTCGCCATGTTGTATGCCACCAATCTTTCCCTGCGGTTTTTTGCCTCGGCCGTAGGCGTGTTCGCCCTGCTCGTGGGCGTGGTGGCGCTCGACACTTGGAACTACGCTAACTTTCTGGAAAAGAACGGCCTGTCGCCAACCTCCGACCGCGGCGCTTACGAGTCGCACTCCCTGTTGCCACTGCACGACTACCAGCGGAACCGCATCCTGGCCTTCGCCGCGCCCGACAAGATCGACCCCATGGGCATCGGATGGAACCAGCGCCAGTCGCTCATCTCCGTCGGCTCCGGCGGCCTCACCGGCAAGGGCTGGACCGAGGGCACGCAGGCCAAACTGGGTTACCTGCCGCGCGGCATCGCGCACAACGATTTCATCTTCTCCGTCATCGCGGAGGAAAAAGGATTTTTGGGAAGCATTACCGTCATCGGTTTCTTTGCTGTGGTTTTGTGGAATGGGATACGCATCGCCGGCCTGGCCCGCGACCGCTTCGGCGCCCTCCTGGCGCTGGGGGTCACGGTGCTGCTCGGCGTGCACGTGTTCGTCAACATCGCCATGACCATCGGCCTCGTGCCGGTGACCGGCATACCGCTTCCCTTTATTAGCTACGGTGGCACTTTCGCGCTCAGCTGCTGCTTGCTGCAAGGACTGGTCCAAAGCGTCTATCGATTCAGGAGGGACTTCTAGCATGAAGCCCCGTCCGTCCGATATTGACCGCTCTGCCGGAATTTCCTGCGTGCAGCCCGCCGACCGAGGGGGCCCTGTGCATAACCCCACCCGGGAACCACCCCACCATGAACGACCAGCCTTCCAATTCCGGCTCCCCCCAGGACGCCGCCGCACGTTATGAAGAAGAACTCGCCCATCCTCCGCCGCAGAAGCACAGCGAACCTCTCTCAACCGAACAACTTCGCGCCGAATCTAAGGAACGCGCCGCCAACCGGCCGCTCCTCCAGAAAATCCTGAGCGTCTTCCGCAAAGAGAAAGGCTCCTTCCGCGAACTCGTCATCAATTCGGAGCCCCTCGAGAAACGCGTCGCGCTCCTCGTCGACGGCACCCTCGACAAATTCGAGATCGAGCGCGACTCC
>JANXWT010000041.1 GCA_025351035.1 Opitutia bacterium
GCGAATGCGCTCGGCCGTCTCGGCGCCGCTGCCGTATTTCTCGTAGCGCCCCATCTCGTGCAGCAGCTGGTCGTCGAAACTCTGCACCCCGACCGACAGTCGCGTGACGCCAGCGGCGCAGAGTTGCGCGAGCAGTTCCGACTGGAGGTCCTTCGGGTTGGTCTCGACGGAGATCTCCCTCACGCCAAACAACCGACGCACAAGGCCGATGGTCGCGAGCAGTTCGGCAGGCTCGACGGTCGGTGTGCCGCCGCCGAAGTAGACGCCGCTGAACTTGAAGCCGGCAGCGTGATACAGGCCGATTTCCTCGCGCAACGCCGCGAAGTAACGTGCCGCCTGCTCGTGGCAGTGCTGCACGCGATGGAACGAACAGAACGGGCACAGCACCTCGCAGAACGGAATGTGCACATAGAGGTAACAGCCCTCGTCAAGCGGCACGGACGGCACCGCACCAGCAGTCTCCTGCATTCTCAAAAACCCGCGCGTCCGAAACCGGAAGAGTCGGATGAGCAGCGAGTCGATGAACGGTGACTCGAACATGGCGGTGTTATCCGGCGCTAATGCCACAGTCGGGACACCAGCGCGTAGATCATCAGGGCGAGGATGCTTAGGCCGATGACAAGGAACGTGAAGCCGAGCGCCTTGTAGAGCGGTTTGCGGGATTCCCAGTCGCTATGCAGCACACGGTGCTGGTCTATTTTACCACTGGCGACGAGCCGGTCATACCACTTGCGTCGTTCCTGCAGCATCTCGGTCTTCGTAATGTGGCCGGAGAAGATGACCGTATCCATCGGGAAACGGTCGAGCCGGAAGTGGGTGTTGAAGAAGTGGAACATGAAGATGAAGCCCGCGGCCAGCAGCGCCTCGTCGGAGTGAATGACGATAGCGATGTTGATGAGCCAGCCAGGCAGCAGCTTTGTAAACGCGACCGGGAACCAGAGCACGAGGCCGGACACCCCAATCATCGCCACGCCCCAGAACACCGCGAGGTAGTCAAAGCGCTCCCAATAGGTCCAGCGGTCCCACTGCGGCTTTTCGCTGCGGCCGAAGAACCATTTCACATGCGCGATGATGTCGCGCAGATCCTGGAACGACGGCACCATGGAGTCGGGGCCGAAGAGCACGCCCCACATTCGGCCGGGCGAGAGCCTGCCCGTCGCCGGATCGCGCACGGCGGCTCGATGACGCCACGAACTGATCGCAAGACTGCCAAGGTGCAGCGCGAAATAACCGAAGGTGACGATGGCCGCCAGATGGTGCAGCACGCGCCCGGCCTCGGGCCCGCCGAGGATCGCGAAGAGCACTTTCGCCCAGCCAGCGTAGTAAAACTTCAGCGGCATGCCCGTGACCACGAGCGCCATGAAGCTCGTCACAACGAGCATGTGCAGGAAGCGCTCGAAGGGATTGAAGCGCCGGAACGTCTCCGGGTCGTGGTGTGCGGCTTCGCGCGCGGCGCGGAACGCGACGGGGTCGCGATACCAGTTCAGCGCCATGCGGCCGACCCAGAAGCCGGTGTGCAACGTGAAGAACACGAACACACCGATGAGCAGCGAGGTCATGAAGAGATAGACCTTGTTGAGCAGCGGATAATTTTTGCCGTCGACCGGATTCGCGTGCGGCTGGTAATGCGTAAACGACTCGTTCGCTCCCGCGTGGCACGAGGCGCAGGTCTTCACGATGTTGTCCTGGTGCAGACGCGAGCGAGCGTCGCTCGTCTTGAAGACATCGTGGTGGCCGTGGCAATCGTAGCACGCGGCGACCATCGGAGCGCTGTTGGTTTTGCCGAGCTGCATGGCTTTGCCGTGGTAGGTCTCACGGTAATTCTCGAGACGGTCCGCGTGGCATTTGCCACAGCGTTGGTCGCTGGCGACCTTGAAATGGGCGTTACTCGGCCGCTCAATCTCGTGAGCCGTATGGCAGCCGGTGCAGACCGGCGCTTTGCCGGGTTGCTCCTTGAGCGCGACGCCGTGCACGCTGGCGGCAAAAGTCTTCGCGACCCCAACGTGGCAGACCGAGCACGTGGCGGAGAGATTCGCTTTCGCGGTGTGGGCGGCAGCGTCTTTCAGACCGCGGATGTCGTGCACGCCGTGGCAATCGTTGCACGACGGCGCGACGTTGAGGCCCATCTTGTAGAGACCCTGCCCGTGGATACTGTCGCGGAAATGCGCGATGGCGTCGTGATTCTTCAGACCGAGTTTCGTCGCCTGCTCGGGGTTCTCATGGCACTTCGCGCAGGTCTCGAGGAGATTGAATTTGGAGACCGGAGAATCGAGATGCTTCGCGGGCAGCAGCTCGTGGGCGTTGCCGCCGTGGCAGGTCGTGCAGGTCGCGGCAATCGGACGACCGTTCGCGCGCGGCGCACCGTGGATGCTCGCGGCA
>JANXWT010000313.1 GCA_025351035.1 Opitutia bacterium
TCGCGGCATAAAGCCGCTCCTACAGTTCAGACCAATCGCCTTCGCGCTCTAGCCCCAGCCTTTTTTCTTTCCGCCGAGGAAAAGCCAACTACCTTGGCCGACAGTGTCGTCACCCGCTCACAAGGCCCTCAAGCCCATCGCCGTCTTCGAAGCGTTCAAGGGCGCCGTCGTCCTCGTTGCCGGCTTCGGCCTGCTGAGTTTCCTCGGCAAGGACGCCGATGATCTCGCCGAACGCCTCGTGCACCGCATGCACCTCGACCCGGCGAACCACTACCCGCAGATTTTCATCCGGGCGATGAACGAAATCAGCGACACCAACCTGTGGCTGATGGCCGGATTCGCGGCGCTCTACGCCGCCGTGCGTTTCGCCGAAGCCTACGGCCTCTGGCACGAGCGGCGCTGGGCCGAGTGGCTCGCAGCGATCAGCGGCGGTGTCTACGTGCCCATCGAGATCTACGAACTCGCGCACAAAATCACTTGGATCCGGGTCAGCGCGCTCGTGCTCAATCTCGCCGTCGTCGCCTACATGGTCTGGCTGCTCACCGAGTCCCGCCGCCGCCACGCCGCCGCACTCGCTGCGGCGGCCGAGAAAAAGAACTGACAGCAAGCGCGGTTCGCGAACACTCGGCGCTCCACACAATGAAGCTCCTGGTCACGAACGACGACGGCATCCACTCCCTTTTTCTGCACGAACTCATCGCCGCCCTGCGCGCCGCCGGTCACGATCTGTTCGTCGTCGCGCCCGCCACCGAGCAGAGCTGGACCGGTGCCTCCAAGACCCGCCATCGCCCGGTGAAGGCCGGTGCGGTTGATCGCGGCTTCGGCTGCCCGACGTGGATTGTCGACGGCACGCCGTCCGACTGTGTGAACATCGCGCTCAGTCATCTCCTCAAGGACCCGGTCGACGGCGTCGTCAGCGGCATCAACATGGGTTTCAACTGCTCGCTCGGCTTCATCCTCGCCAGCGGCACCGTCGCGGGCGCCTGGGAAGGCGCGTTGCACGGCTTGCCGGCTCTCGCCGCCTCGCAAGATATTTCCGGCGAAACCTACAAGCACCTGAAGGAACACGGCGGTCAGCCCGACGGTGAACTCCTCGCCACCCTCAGGATCAGCGCCGCCCACATCGCCCGCCTCGTCCCACCGCTCTTCGCCGCGACCCCGCTCGACAGTTTCACGGTGCATTCGCTGAATTTTCCCCTGCCCTGCGCTGCCGACACGCCCGTGCAGCGCACGGTGCCCGCGCAGGTCCATGTGCCCGGCCTCTTCAGCCCCGCAGCCGACGACGGCTCACACCGCCTCCTCTGGGGCAAGATTCACGACGTCTCGCCCGCCGCACCGCTCACCGATGTCCGCTGCCTCGAGCAGGGCCACATCAGCCACTGCGTCCTTGATTACCGCAAACTCGGGCATCCATGAAGCTGGTGATCTTCGACATGGACGGCACGCTGACCGATGGCTTCGCCTTCGAGGAGAATATCTACGTCCGCACTTTCGCCCAAGCCTTCAACCTGCCAGACGTGCGGATCGAATGGGCCTCCTATCCCCACACCAGTTCCTCCTACTGCCTCGAAGCCGTCCTGCGCGAGCGCTGTGCCCGGACCGCGACACCCGAGGACTCCCGCACCGTCCAGCGTGTGATGATTGAGCTCATGGCCGACATCCAGCGCCGCACCGGCCGCTGCACGCGCGAGATCCCCGGCGCGGCCGCCGCCTTGCGCGAACTCCGCCGCCGCGGCTACGCCGTCGCCGTCGCCTCCGGCGACTGGGAGGCCACCGCGCGCCACAAGTTCGCCACCGCGGGCATCCCGTTCGACGACCTGCCCTCCGCCTTCTGCGACGTCGCCCACGCCCGCACAGAAATCATGCAGACTGCGCTCGCTCGGGCGGCGGCACACCATGGTCGCGCAGCCTTTGACCGCATCACCTACGTCGGCGACGCCCCGTGGGATGTCCGCGCCTGCCGCGAACTCGGCTGGCCCCTCGTCGCCATTGGCCAGGACGATCAGGCGACGCACCTCCACTCACTCGGCGTCGCCCAAGTGCTCCCGCACTACCTCGACCTCGACGCCTTCCTCCGCGCTGTCGAGCAGGCGACGAGCCCGCGCGCCACGGAATCCAATCTTCCGTCGTAGGGGCGCAGACTTGCTGCGCCCTCAATGGCGTTCGACACGGAGCGGACGCAGCAAGACCGCGCCCCTACGGTCATGTTCGCTTCTTCGCCACCAGCGCCGCCTTCTCCTCTGCACTGAGAAAGGCGATTTCGAGTGAGTTGCGCTGGGCGCGCTCGATCTCGGCCGTCGTTAATCCGGCCGCCGGCGCGGCGACCTCGTATTCGTGCCGCAAGTCGATGCCGCTGATCACCGGATCGTCGGTGTTGATCGTTGCGAGCAGGCCGTGCGCGAGAAACTGCTTCAACGGATGCGCTGCAAAACTCGGCACGGTGTTCGTCTGCACGTTGCTCGTCAGGTTCATTTCCATCCCGATGCGGTGTTCCGCGAGATAGTCCATCAGCTTGGGATCGTCGATGGCGCGGATGCCGTGACCGATGCGTGTCGCGCCGAGTTCGCGCAACGCCGCCCACACGCTCGGCGCGCCGCCGGCCTCGCCCGCGTGCACCGTGATCGCCCAACCGGCATCGCGTCCGCGCTTGAAATGCCCGGCGAACAACTCCGCCGGAAAATTCTTTTCGTCGCCCGCGAGATCGAGTGCCGTGATGCGTGCCCGCTGCGTCAACAAGGCGTCCAACTCGATCCGGCAGGCTTCAACGCCAAATGTCCGGCTGAGGATGCCGATGAGTTTCACCTTCACGCCGGTTTTGGCGCGGCCTTCCTCAATGCCGGCGACGACCGCCTCGGTCACCTTCGCCGCATCGAGTTGGTGCGGTCGCGCCATAAAATATGGACTGAAACGCAATTCGAGATAATCGATGCCCTCGGCTTTGGCGTCCTCGACATTCTCCCGCGCAATGCGGCGGCAAGCGTCGTAGTCGGCCAGCACGGCCGTCATCCAATGCAATTTGTTGAGGAACGAAATCAAGTCCGGCAGCACGCCCTCGATCTGCACGTGCGGCCGCAATGCTTCGATGGTGCCGCCGGGCACCTTGATATTGTGCTGCCGGCCGAGATCGAGGATCGTCGCGAGACGGACGTTGCCGTCGAGGTGGCGGTGCAGGTCGATGAAAGGGAGGGAGGGATTCATGGGCGGATCAGGCGACTTCGTCGTCCGCGCGGGGCACGGTGACGTATTTCGTCAGCAGAAAAATCACGGCCGCCAAAGCGTAGCCGAGCGCGGTGGTGCCCGCCGGGAAAAGGGCGTGGCCCGGCTTCCACTGTCCGCTGAGCCAAGTCAACAGCGGGAGGTCGATCACGGTGTCGCGGCCCGTCAGCGCATAGGAGTGCATCAGGCCCGTCAGCGCCAGCAGCGCGCCGACGCCGGCCCACGCAGCGGCGCGCAACCAAGCGCGGTCAACCAGGCACACGACGATCGCCGACCAGATCATGGCCGAATAGAGGAAACCCTGTTCGAGGGCGAACCCGCCGCCGAGGAAGGCCCCGGCCGCATGCGCCGACTTGAGCAAGGCCGGGCTGAGCGTTGCGCCGGCCGCGCCGAGCGCCGTCTTCACAATAAGCATTGTCCACGCCGCCAGCGCCGGCAACAGGCCCACAATCACGGCGGGATAGTATTTTTTCGGCGTCACCTCGAACGCCTGCGCCGCGATGATGATGCCGATCCAGAGAATGATCGCCACGCCCGCTTCGGACGGGATGAGCCAGGTCAACGCCGCCATCGTGCCAGTGAGACAGACGAGTGTGATGGCGGCTCCGTTCAGCACCGAATAGCCGGCGCGTGCGCCGAGTTTTTTCCACGCCGGGTGCCCGATGTAGATCGACGTGGGAAACGGCGAGCCGAAGCAGGCGGCCGCAATGGTGCCCAGTCCGTTGGCCACAAGGCTTGGAGTCACCGGGTAGTCGTCACCGGCCGCCGCCGCCGACTCGATGTTTTGGAGCGACGCGAGCACGCCGAGCAAGCCGATCGGGATCACCACCGACAGGTAGGCGACAATGTGCCCGCCGCCGAGCGCGGCCCACAACTCGCCAAAGATCGGCTGGGGTAAATAGAGATGCAGGTGCGCCAGCGGGGCCGCCGCCGCGCCGCCCACCGGGGCCAGGCCCGTAGCCCACGCCAGCAGGGTTCCGACCGCCAGCACCACCACCGTCGCCGGCACGCCGCCGCGAAACCGCACCCGGCCAAAGAAAACCATGAAGACCAACACGAGTGTCGTCAGCCCCACGATCGGCGCCGCGAAAATCTGAAACAAAAAGGCCAGCCCGAGAAAGCCCAGTCCCACTCCGCCCAGCGTCGCCAGCATCGCGGCCTGCGGGGTGTGCCGGCGGATCCACCCGGCGATGAACGCGCAGCTGAATTCCAGCACGCCGCCGAGGAAACACGCGACGAGCCCCGCGTGCCAAGCGAAGCGCTCGGGCTCGGCCATGCCCAGCGAGAGCGCGAGTTGCTTGGCCGGCAACATCACGAGAAACACATGGGCAAACAAGCCGGGCGTGCTGATGCCGTAGGGCAACGCGCAGACATCGGTGCGCTGCTCGCGCTTCGCCAGTTGCAGCGCCTGCCATGCGTAGAAAAGATTCCCCACTAAAAACGAAATGGCGACTCCGGGAAGGATCCGGCCGTAAACCAGCTCGGGCGAAAACCCGAGCACCCCGATGCAGAGCGGCGCGAGGATGAGCAGCTGGACGAGATTGTTGACGAAGGCCGCGACGAAGCCCTCCCCGTCGCCCGCGGAGAACAGTTTCATCGGCGTGTCTCCTCCCCGGCCGCAAGACAGCCGATGAAATGCATCGTCCAGCGCGCGGCGGCGGCCGCGGCCGTCTGCCCGAGCCGGCGGTAATCGCCTCCGGGGTTGGGCTGCGTGCGATTGCTGCCGGCGCGAAACACGATGTGCGGCACGCCGAGCTGCCCGCACACCTGCGCGATGGCCGCACTCTCCATCTCCATCAAATCCGGCGCGAGCTTGGCCCGCAGGTCCGCGATCTTGGCCGCGGACACGCCGAATAAATCGCTCGCCGCGACGACCCCGGGGCACACGCCGGGCTGATACGTCTGGCCGTCTACCGTCACTGGCTCCGCCATGTAGGTGCGGACGGCGCTCCGGGCCAGCCGCAGCAGGCGCGGATCGGGCCGGTAAAACCACGAGGTCATCTGCCCGGGCCGCGGACCGCGGACCGCCCGATAAACCATGCCCCGGTCGGTGAGACTGCCAGCCGCGTGGTGGATGGTCTTCGTGGAGATAATGGTGTCGCCCGGGCGCAGGCGCGGATTCAACCGCGAGCCCGTGCCGGAGACAATGACCTCCGTCGGCCGGAAGGCGTGCACAAACAAAGTGGCGACCATCGCGCCGTTGGTCACGCCGACGCCCGTGACCGCAGTCACCACCCGCCGGCCCCGGAGCTCACCGGTGAGATACGGGAAACCGGCCAGCCGGCCGGATTTTTTCCGCGACATCTGCGCGCGGAAGAGCCGGATTTCCGATGGCATCGCGCCGAGCAAGAGGGTCAGCGCGCGGGGTAGCTTCGGCATGGGCGAGGACTAGAGAGATTTTTCCACCGTAGCACGGAGAAATTTTCAGGCGGCGGTTGCGTTCGCCGCCTGCCCGTGTTTAGTCGCCCCCTCCGATGATCGAAGTCGAAAATCTCACGCGCGTCTTCCGCACCTACAAGAAGCAGCCCGGTTTCTGGGGCGGCGTGAAGGGACTGTTCCACCGCGAATTCGAGGAGACCCGCGCGGCCGACAACGTTTCGTTCTCGATCCAGGAGGGTGAATTCGTCGGCTTCCTCGGGCCCAACGGCGCGGGCAAGACCACGACGCTCAAGATGCTCTCGGGCCTGATCTACCCGACTTCGGGGAAGGCGCGTGTCGCGGGCTTCGACCCGACGAAACGCGAGAACGCCTACCGCCGCCTCTTCGCCCTCGTCCTCGGCCAGAAGAACCAACTCTGGTGGGACCTGCCCGCCATCGAGTCTTTTCACCTGCTCCGCGCCATCTACGGCCTGCCGCCCGATCAATGGAAACAGACGCTCGATGAACTCGTGACGCTGCTCGGCATCGGCCCAAAGCTCGACGTGATGGTGCGCGAGCTCTCGCTCGGCGAGCGCATGAAAATGGAGCTGATCGCCGCGCTCCTCCACCGCCCGCGCGTGCTTTTCCTTGACGAACCCACCATCGGCCTCGACGTCATCTCCCAG
>JANXWT010000092.1 GCA_025351035.1 Opitutia bacterium
CCGCGCCCGGCTGAGAAAAGCAAGGATGCGCTGGTAGGCAGCAAACGACTTGGTCCCCTCGCCGCCCGGCAGCACGAGCAATGGGGTATCGCCGAACACTTGCCGCAGTTTCGCGCGATACTGACGCACCACGGCGGCATCCGCCACGACGACCCAGTTTCGGCCCGCGCGTTGCAGCGCCCTCAACACCGGCGCCGCCACGAACGCCAGATCTGCGCCGATCCGTAGCGCGCACGCGTGCTCGCCCAATCGGAGACGGATGCTTGACGTGGCCATATCATCAGCAAACGCCACGCGCCCTGTCTGGTCGAGGAGAACTTCAACCCGGCCATGTCTGCTAATGTCCTCCGTCTGACGAAATAATAATCCGCTGCGAACGAGTCGCAACTTGACTGTCACCGAACTACCCCGGAGAGTGCCGCCGCTTGCCCGGAGGACGACGCGCGTGATGCCGCACCACTGGTCGGAGAGCCGCGAGTGACTCGCGCCCCGAACGCAGGGACCGACGCCGGTGACCGGCGCGCCCCCGCAGGTTTTGGCTCCACTCCCGAAAACTGCGCTGACATCAACCATTCTGCCCGACCATGAAAATTTCCTTCTCCCTTCGCCTCCTCGCCACCGCGTCGCTCGCCGCGCTCACCCTCGGCATCGCCCATGCCGACGAAAATTACTTCGGTTACACCTACGGCTCCGAAACATTGCCCAAAGGGCGCGGGGAAATCTACCAGTGGATTACGGCCCGCTCCGGCAAAGCCGACGGATCCTACCGCGCCACTGACCTCCAGACCGAATTCGAATATGGGTTTGCCGATCGCCTCCAAGGTTCTTTTTACCTGAATGCCGTCCGCCATCGCATCTCCCAAGTCACGGACTTCAGCGACCGGGACCAAGTGCGCTTCAACGGGCTCCAAGCCTCCTTGAAATTCAGCCTCCGCAGCCCCTACAAAGACGGCTACGGCCTGGCTGTTTACCTCGAGCCGGGCTATAAGCGCTACAGTGCGAAAAGCGGCGAGCGCGTGGATATTTTCTTTCTCGAGCCAAAATTGATCATCCAAAAAAACTTCCTCGAAGACACGCTGGTGTGGGCCGTGAATTTAAGCGGGGAATTTGAACGCGAGCACAATCTTGAGACCGCTGAGTGGGAGAGCGAACTCGAGCTCCAGTTCAGCACCGGCCTGAGCTACCGCTTCGCGCCGCGCTGGTTTGTTGGCGCAGAGGCGGTGGCCACCGCCGCGTTTGAACGCATGCATCTCGACAAGCTTGGCGAGTATGCCGTGTTCGCCGGACCGAACTTGCATTACGCGGACCAGCGCTGGTGGGCGACCCTGACGGTGCTCCCCCATCTCACCGGCTGGCCAAAAACCCACGGGGGCCGCGACCTCGAGCATTTTGAAAAACTACAGATTCGCCTAAAAGTCGGGCTTAACTTCTGATCCGCCAAGTGCGCCACCCCTGTATCTTGCTCCCCGCGGTTCTCGTCGCTTCCACGTCGGGCTACGCCGTCACCTACCTGACGGCCGCCCAGGCACAGGCCGTCCTCTTTCCGGAAACCGCACTCGCGCCCGTCGCCCGCTCGTTGACCGCGGGCGAAACGACGGCCATCGAAAAATCCTCGGGCGTGCGCGTGCGCCAGCGCGAATTGCACCTCTGGCGGGCGCCCGACGGCGGCTGGCTGGTCGTGGACGAGGTGCTGGGCAAGCACGAGTTTATCACCTTCGCCGTGGCGCTGACCGCCGGCGGAGCCGTGCGCCAGATCGAAATCATGGACTACCGCGAGAGCTACGGCGCCGAGGTGCGCAATGAAAAATGGCGCGCCCAGTTCGCCGGCAAGACGGCCACCGCTCCGCTCCAACTGGACGCCGACATTAAGAACATCAGCGGCGCCACCCTCTCCTGCCGCCACGTCACCGACGGCGTCAAACGCATCCTCGCCACGCATGCCCTCGTGCTCAAAATCCTCCATTGAAATCCGCCGCGCCCGGCCGCTCCTCGGCACGCTCGTCGACATCCGGGCGACGGCACCGACGACGGCACTCGCCGAGCGCGCGGTGCGTGCCGCGTTCGCCGCCCTCGACCGGGTGCAGGCGCTGATGAGCTTCCACGAACCGACCAGCAACGTGAGCCAGCTGAATCGCCAAGCCGCCCAACACGCGGTGTGCGTCGATGGGTGGACCCATCAGGTGCTCCGGCGCGCAAAAAAAATGCACGCCGTCAGTGGCGGTCTTTTCGAGATCACCGTGGCGGCCGCGCTCATCCGCCACGGTTGGCTCCCGCGCGGCGCGACGCCGCGCGCCGCCGCAGCCGGCTGCACGACAGATCTTACCTTGCTGCCCGGCAACCGCGTGCGCTTCCGCCAACCGCTGCTCATCGATCTCGGCGGCATCGCCAAGGGATTTGCTGTGGATCGGGCAATCGCGGCACTCCGGCGCCATGGCGCGACGGCCGGAGCCGTCAACGCCGGCGGTGATCTGCGGGTATTTGGCTCGCTCCGCGCTCCGGTGCATGTGCGGCGCCCCGAATCACCCGGCGAATTTCAGCTCCTCACGAGCGTGCAAAACTCCGCGCTCGCCACTTCTGCCCCCTACTACGCGGCCCGAATGATCAGTGGACACGCCTGCGTGCCGATCATCGATCCGCGCAATGGCCGGCCTTCGCGGCAATCCGACAGCGTCACGGTGCAGGCCCGCACGTGCGTGCTGGCCGATGCGCTTTGCAAAATCGTGTGGCTTGCCGGTGCAGACGTTGCCGCGCCTATTCTCCGTCGTTACCGTGCCACCGCCTGGTTGCTCGCCAGCAATCGGAGCGCCACCCAGTCAACCCCTGCCCGTCATGCAGCCTAATGGCGTCCGCCTCGGATCCACCCACCGCGCCTGGTTGTTCGGCGCTTTTGCCGCCGCGTTCGCAACCGGCACCGCTTGGTGGGTGTTGCATCATTGGTTTCCCACGAGCGGCGAATTCGGTGCTGCGCCCCATCCCGCCGAGCACTGGCTGATCCGCCTGCACGGCGCCGCCGCCCTTTTCACGCTCGTCCTGCTTGGTTCGCTCCTCACTCATCATGTGAGGCGCGCTTGGCTGGCCGGCCGCAACCGCCGTTCCGGTGGCCTCCTGCTCGCGTTCAACGGACTCCTCGCACTCACCGGCTACGCGCTCTACTACGCCGGCAGCGAGTCCCTCCGCGCCACCGCCGGTAATACTCATCTCGCGCTCGGCCTTGCGCTGCCTCTCCTCCTCATCCTGCACATGGCGTTTGGTCGCCGCACGCGACCGAACGCCGAAGACGAACTCCGACCAACCGACGAAGACGAGTCGATCGGCTAGTATCCCGTAACAGCTATAATTTCGGGTAAAGTCTGTGGAGTTTGATGCGGGCGTCGTCGGTGGTGAAGCGCCAGTGGATGGGAGCGCCGCGAGTGTTGCGGTGCTGGAGCCAAGCGGAGACCTCC
>JANXWT010000093.1 GCA_025351035.1 Opitutia bacterium
GGAAAGCGGCACGATGGTGGCGAACGCGGCGTGCTGCGCGCCGGGCAAACTGCGCAGACGGACGAGGCCCTCGTCGACGTAGCGGATGCCTTTATCGAGCGCGTTGTAGCGGCCGGCGGGCAAGGCGACCTGCATGGTCAGCACATGTTCGACGTCGAATCCGGGATTGGTGCGCCGCAGGGTGTCGAGCGTGCGGACGAAGAGCCCGGCGACGACAAGCAGCGTCAACGACAGCGCGACTTGCGCGGTCACGAGCAGAGCGCCGGTGCGGCCCGGAGCGCCGCCGCCGAGTGCGCCGGCTTTGAGGACGGTGTTGGGAGCGAGACGGGAAATCCCGATGGCCGGAATGAGTCCGATGATTGTTCCGAGGAGGAGGGTGACGCCGCTAATCACGAAAACCACCGTGGAGTTGAGTTCGATTTGCGCGGCCCGGGGCAGATCGGCAGGAGCGAAGCTCAGCAATTGCGGCAGACCCCACGCGGCTAAGAGCAAACCGAGCATGCCGCCGATCACCGCGAGCAGCAGGCCTTCCGCCAGAAACATTTTAGCCAAATCGCTTGGCCGAGCGCCGAGCGCGGTGCGCAGAGCGGCTTCGCGCAGGCGGCGCAGGCTGCGGACTGTGAGCAGGCCGGCGAGGTTCGCGCTCATCAGAACCAGCAGGAGTCCGGCGGCGCCGAGCAGCACGAGGAGGTTTTGCCGGTAAAGTCCGGTAATCTCGTCGCGCAGTGGCACGAAACGCGGGGCGGTCTTGGTCGCGTTGGTCGCGGGATATTTTTTTACCTGCTCGTCGTTGATGCGGGCAAATTCCTCGCGCGCCTGCGCGAGAGTCGTGCCGGGTTTCAGTCGCACAATGGCGCGCAAGAAACTGGTGTTGCGCTCGCCGCGGCGCGCATCGTTCGCGAGGTCCTGCACGACGATGAGGTCGTTGTCGAAATTCGGGATCACGAAATCGGCTGGGATCACACCGGCGACGACGTGGGCGACGCCGTTCAGCTGCAGGACGCGACCGACGATGCCGGGATCGCCGCCGAAGCGCCGCTGCCAGTAACCGTGTCCGAGAACCGCCAGCGGGGCGGAGCCCGCGGTGACGTCGCCGATTTGCGGCAGACGGCCGACTGCCGCCGGAACACCGAGGAGCGAGAAGAAATTCGGGGTGACCATCACGCCGAGCACGCGCTCGGCTTCGCCCATGCCGGTGAAGTTGACAGCCAACGGCGCCAGCCCTGCCATGTCGGAGACGGTGTGGTTTTGCTGCTGGGTCTCCTGGAAATCGAGAATGGAGAAGAACGCGCGCTCGCGATCCGGCCGGGTCGACCAAACCCAGGCGAGGTTGCTCTCGTCCTTAAACGGAAGCGGTCGGATGAGCACGCCTTGGACCACAGAGTAGATGATCGCGGTCGCACCGACGCCAACGGCGAGCGTGACGAGGGAGACCAACAGGAAACCCGGCGACTTCGTCAACGTGCGCCAGGCGAGGCGGAGTTCGTTCATGGGGTGGAGGGCTGGAGGTTTGGGGCAGGAAGAAAATTACTCCGTGCGCAAGGCAATCATCGGGTCGACTTTGGCGGCGCGGCGGGCGGGGAGCCAGAGCGCGAGCAGGCCGGTGGCGACGAGCGTGGCGACGGCGAGACTCAGGGCCACAGGGTCGCACGGGGAAATCTTATTGAGTTGCGCGGCGATCAGGTGGCCGGCGACTACGGCGCCGACGAGACCAATGGCGAGACCGACGGCGAGAGGCAGCGCGCCTTGGCGGAGCACGAGCGAAACGACTTGGCGCTGAAGGGCGCCGAGCGCCATGCGGATGCCGATCTCGCGGCGGCGCGCGGCGACGGCGTGCGCGACCACACCGCCGAGTCCGAGCGCGGCCAGCAGCAGCGCGATGCCGGCGAACAGCGAGACGACGATCACGTAGAGGCGTTGCGTGCCGGACTCGCGTGCGATAAGTTCGTCCATCGTCGCGATGCCGTAGGCGGGGACGTTGGGGTCGACGGCGGCCATGACGGTGCGCACGGAGTCGGCGAGGCTGCGCGGGTCGACGTCGGTGCGGATGACGAAATTCATCTCATTGTTCCCGATCTGCGATTGCGCGAGGTAAGCTTGGAAAAGGTGCGGGCCTTCGGCGAAGCCCTCGGCTTCCACGGCCGGCACGACGCCGACGACGATGGCCCGGCGTTTCTCGACGGGGTTGTTGCGGTTGCCGCGGAGGATGATTTTCCCGATCGGGTCTTCGCCGGG
>JANXWT010000096.1 GCA_025351035.1 Opitutia bacterium
GGTCCCGAGTTTGCCGCGCTCGCGCGCGAATGTTTCGAAGGTCTCAAGAGCGTCTTCAAGACCAGCGGCCAGGTGGTGATCTATCCCGCCTCCGGCACCGGCGCATGGGAAGCAGCGCTGGTGAATACCTTGTCCCCCGGCGATACCGTATTGATGTTCGAGACCGGTCACTTTGCCGCCCTATGGCGCCGGATAGCCGGCAAGCTTGGACTCGAGGCGGACTTCGTCCCGGGCGACTGGCGCCACGGTGTCGACCCGGCGGCGGTGGAAGAAAAACTCGCCGCCGATTCGGCGCACCGCATCAAGGCGGTGCTGGTGGTGCACAACGAGACCTCCACCGGCATCGCCAGCCGCATCGCCGAAATTCGCCAGGCCATGAATCGCGCGCGGCATCCGGCGTTGCTCATGGTCGACACCATCTCTTCGCTCGCCTCCCTGGATTACCGCCAGGACGAATGGGGCGTGGACGTCACCGTCGCGGGTTCGCAGAAAGGTCTGATGCTGCCACCGGGCCTGAGCTTTAATGCCATGAGCGAGAAGGCGCTCGCCGCCGCCAAGACCGCGCGGTTGCCAAAGTCGTACTGGAGCTGGGAGGAGATGATCGAGGCGAACCGCAACGGTTTCTTCCCGTACACGCCGGCGACGAATTTTCTCTTCGGGTTGCGCGAAGCGCTCAAGATGCTCATGGAGGAAGGCCTGGACAATGTGTTCAAGCGGCACGCACGCTTCGGCGAGGCGACGCGCCGCGCCGTGCGCGCCTGGGGTCTTGAGTTGCTCGGCCTCGATCCCCGCGAGTACAGCAACTCGCTCACTGCGGTGCTGCTGCCCGACGGCCATAGCGAAGTCGAGCTGCGTCGCGTGATTCTGGAGAACTTCAACATGTCGCTCGGTAGCGGCCTCGGCAAGCTGCAGGGCAAGGTGTTCCGCATCGGACATCTCGGCGATTTCAACGACCTCATGCTGTGCGGCACCCTGTGCGGCGTCGAGATGGGTCTGGCGCTCGCCGGTGTGCCGTACCGGCAGGGCGGGGTGGCGGCAGCCATGGCTTATCTCGCGGCGGAGAACGCGAGCCGGCAACCAACAACCAAGCGACGGAGCGCGTCGTAAGTCCGACGCCGGCAGCACGGACGGCGTCCACCGCAAAACAACGAACACTGAAATCACAACGAGGAGGAACGACAATGGAATCTCGAGTCTTATTAAAATTAAAGCTGGTCCTGGGCGTGTTCGGGCTGTTCGTCGCGGCGGTCGCGTGCGCTGAAACGCTGGAACTCAAATTCGGCCACGACGGCGCTCCCGGGTCGCTGTTCGCGGCGTCGTCCGAAGAATTCGCCCGGCGCGCCAACGCCAAGCTCGGTGACAAGGCCAAGGTACTCGTGTTCGGCTCAAGCCAATTGGGCGACGACACCGAGGTGCTGCAGAAGGTCAAGGTCGGCACCGTGGACTTCGCCATCCCCTCGACCATCATGTCCTCGGCGGTGCCGGCCTTCGGCCTGTTTGAAATGCCCTACCTGGTGAAGGACCGTCAACACATGCAGCGCATCGAGCGCGATATCGTCTGGCCCACGCTTGCGCCGCTCGCGGAACAACAAGGTTACAAGGTGCTGGCGGTGTGGGAGAACGGCTTTCGCCAGATCACCAACAGCAAGCGTCCGATCGTGACGCCCGACGACTTGAAGGGCATGAAGCTGCGCGTGCCCAAGGGCAAGTGGCGCGTGAAAATGTTCCAGGCCTACGGCGCGAGTCCCTCGGCCATGGGGCTGTCGGAGGTTTTCGTGGCGTTGCAGACCGGCGTGATGGACGGACAGGAGAATCCGTTCCCGCAGATCTTCGCCATGAAGTTCCAGGAGGTGCAGAAATACCTGTCGCTGACCGAACACGTGTACACGCCGGCCTATGTGGTGGTGTCGGCGAAGAAATGGGCAACCCTGCCGTCCGACGTGCGCCAGGTGCTGGAGCAGACCGCGAAGGAGACCCAGGCCTATGTATACGAAACCGCGACACGCATGGACAAGGACTTGCTCGAAAAACTCAAGAGCGCCGGCATGCAGGTGAATACCGCCGACCGTCAGGCGTTCGTCAAGGCCAGCGCTCCGATTTACGAGGAGTTCGCGCGCGACGTGCCGAGCGGCAAGGAAATGATCGACAAGGCCCTGAAGCTCGCGGGATCGAAATAACCGCGGGCCCGAAACGGAGTTGCCATGCTTGCACGATTGCGCCGTGCCTTCGAGCACGTGCTGGAATGGATCGTCATCACGCTGCTGCTGCTGTTGGCGCTGGAAGTGGTTCTCGGCGTGGTTTACCGCTACCTCGGCAACCCGATCGTCTGGTATGACGAGATCGCCTCGGTGCTGCTCGCCTGGGTCACGTACTATGGCGCGGCGCTCGCCGCGCTTAAGCGCGCCCATATTGGCGTTCCCGGTTTTGTAAACACGCTGTCCGCGCGGCCGCGGCTCGTCGCGGTCTTGCTCGGTGAAGCCTGTA
>JANXWT010000126.1 GCA_025351035.1 Opitutia bacterium
CCCACGACACCCAAACGCAGAGACCGGATTTTGAGATCCCGCCCTGAATTTTTCCAAATCCCCTGCGCTCGTCTCACTTCTTCACCGGTGCGTTTTTCTTCGCCTCGTTCATCTTGATGCCAAGCGCCGCGAGTTGCGGTCGAACGACTTTCTCCATGCAGTCGGGGCAGACGCTGTGGCTGAATTGCGTGCCTTGCTTCTGCTTGAAGTAGCTCTCGACCTGCTGCCAGTAGTTGCTGTCGTCGCGAATTTTTTTGCAGTAGCCGCAGATAGGGAGAAACGACTCGAGCTGGCGGACTTCGGTCGTGAATTGCAGGATGCGCTCGGCCACGCGCAACCGCATCCACAGCTCCTGCGGGTCGACGGGCTTGGAGAGGAAGTCGTCGACGCCGGCCTCGATGGCCGCGTGCTGGTTCTCCGTGTTGGCCGTGAGATTGGTCAGCAGGATGAAGTAGACGTAGTCGGTTTTCCGCGCCCGCACGCGCCGGCAAAGCTCCAGCCCGTCGGTGCCCGGCATCATCCAGTCGCTCACGATCACGCGGAAGGACGAGGCGCAGAACAGCGACCAAGCCTCGTCGCCATTCGCGGCGGAGACGGGATCGTGGCCGAACTTGCGGAGCGTGAACTCGATCACGAGCCGGGCGATGTTGTCGTCTTCTGCCACGAGAATTTTCATGCGTTAGCCTCCGGAGGAAAATTTTCCAGCTGGTGCTGCAACCTCAGCCACTCACGGTCAACGGCGGCGAGGCCGCCGGGCAGGTCGCTCCAGTTGTTGGCGCGGGCGGCCTCTTCCACGGCCCGCGCCGCCGCCTGCAGCTCGCTGACTCCGAGATTGGCGCAGGCCCCGGCGAGCCGGTGCGAAGTCATCACGAGTTCGCCGGCTGCGCGCCGCTCCAATTGGTCGCCGAGCCGGACCAAGGCGCCGGGAGTCTCGTCGAGAAACAGCCGGATGAGTTCGTGCAGCAGCGAGCCCCCAATGCGGCCGGGCAGCGAGCGCAACTGCTCGACCTGCCGCGCATCGAGCGGGTCGCTCTCGCCAGCGGGAGCGGGTGCCGGCGACGGGGCCACAACGGTCGCCTTCTCCATTTGCAGGCCGCAATGGCGCAGAGCTTCGATGAGCTCCGCGACCCGCAGGGGTTTGGCGAGATAGTCATCCATGCCGGCGGCGAGACATTTCAGGCGGTCGCTCGGCATCGCGTAAGCAGTCAGCGCGATCACCGGGATGCGGGGATTGACTCCGGCCAGTTCGCCGGAGCGGATCTGCTTGGTCGCCGTGTAGCCATCCATGACCGGCATCTGGCAATCCATGAGCACCGCGTCGTAGGTCTGGCGGGCGAGCTGGGCGAGGGTCTCGACGCCGTTGCCGGTGATGTCAATCTCGTGGCCCATGCGTTCCAAGATGCGGCGGATCACGATCTGATTGGTCGGGTTGTCCTCGGCCACGAGCAGCCGAAACTGGGGTCGAGCCATCCCCGCGGCGGCGGCCGTGGGCGGTGCCAGCGTCGGCGCTGGCACCAGGGGCGCGCTTTGTTTTTCCAAATTAAGCTCAAACCAGAAGGTCGAACCGCGACCTTCTTCGCTGTGAAATCCGATTTCGCCACCCATGAGCTCCACGAGCTGCCGGGCGATGGCGAGGCCGAGTCCCGTGCCACCGAACCGGCGCGTCGTGGAGCCGTCGGCCTGCACGAACGGCTGGAAAAGCTGCCGCTGCGCTGCCACCGGGATGCCGATGCCGGTGTCGACCACCTCAACGTGCAGCACGGATCGCGTGGCGGAATCGCGCGCGCATATGCCCGTGACACTCACCTCGCCCTTTTCCGTAAACTTGACGGCGTTGCCCACGAGATTGAGCAGCACCTGCCGGATGCGACCGGCGTCGCCGCGCAGCACGACATTGAGCTGTGGGTCGATGTCGCAATGCAGCTCGACCTTTTTCTCCCGGGCGCGGGGCGCCAGTAAGGCGAGGGTCTCCTCGATCAGCGGCTGCAATTCGAAATCCACCGGCTCGATGCGCAGCTTGCCCGCCTCGATTTTGGAGAAATCCAGAATGTCGTTGATGATCGTCAGCAAACTCTCCGCGCTGTTCTGGATCACGAGCCCCATCCCCTGCTGCTCGGGCGTCAGGCCGGCCTCCATCAGCAGCCCCGACATGCCGATGATGCTGTTCATGGGCGTGCGAATCTCGTGGCTCATGCTGGCAAGAAATTCCGATTTCAACCGCGACGCTTCCAGCGCCTGATCGCGCGCCACGGCCAGGTTGTCGAGCAATTGCTTGCGCTCGGAGATGTCGGCAAAACTCACCACCACCGCCTGCACGGTGCCGTCGGAGCCGAAGATCGCCTCGCTGTTCACGGAGATCCACGTCACGGTGCCGTCGGGCTTGAACCCGCCCATGATCACATTGTGCTGCGCCTTGCCGGTGCGAAACGTGACCCGGGTCGGCCGGTCTTCGATCGGAAATTCGGTGCCGTCCTCCCGGATCGCCCGCCAGCGCGGATAGTGGGTGGCGGGGTCCATCAGTTCGGCGCGCGACAGGCCCAGGATCCGCTCGGCGGCGGCATTGCATTCGGTGACCCGGCCCGCGGGGTCCTGCAGCAGGAGGCCTTCCGCCATCGAACGGAAAACGTTCGACAGACGCTCCTCACTCGCACACAGCGCCTCCTCCAGTCTCTTGCGACCGCTGATGTCCTCGATCTGTGACACAAAATGCACCGGGGTGCCGGCGTCATCACGCACCAGCGATGCCGTCAGATTGATCCAGACCGTGTGGCCGGCGCGGTGGAAATAACGCTTCTCCATCTGATACGTGCGAATCCTGCCTTCGATCAACGCCTGCACGTTCGCGAGATCCCGCCCGAGGTCGTCGGGATGCGTGATGTCCTGGAAGGTTTTTTTCAGCAGCTCGTTTTCCGGGTAGCCGACAATTTCGCAGGTCGTCCGATTCACCTGCACCCAGCGGCCGTCGAGCCCCACAATGGCCATGCCGATGCCCGCGGAGTTGAAGGAACTGCGGAAACGCTCCTCGCTCTCCCGCAACTCGGCGGTGCGTGCCTCCACCAAAGTCTCGAGGTGGGCGCGCGCCTCTTTCTGGTCGTGGATGTCCGTCGAAGTGCCGACCCAGCGGACGAGTTTTCTGTCGATGCCGTGTTCGGGGCGGGCGCGCCAGAGGTGCCAGCGGTAGGTGCCGTCGGCGGCGCGCCGCAGCCGGTATTCGCCGCTGCCTTCGCCGCCGTTTTGCAGCGTCTCCTGCCAGATGCGAAACGTCTCCGTCACATCGTCGGGGTGCAGCACCTTGACCCAGCCGTCGGTTTTCGACTGCTGCTCGGTGAGGCCGGTGTATTCGCACCAACTGCGGTTGAAGGACTCCGCCGGGCCATCGGGCAAGGTGGTCCACACGAGCTGGGGAATGGCGTCGGCGAGGAAGCGGCGGCTGCGTTCGCGGGCAACCAATTGGTCGATGGCATTTTGCAGATCCGCGGTGCGCCCCTGCACCCTCAGTCCGAGGGATTCGTTGGCGAGGCGCAGTTCATCCTGCGCCGCCAAGCGCGCGAGGTCTGCCCGCCGCACAAAGTAGAGCGCCGTCAGCGCCAGCACCGCCGCGAGGATTTCGCCGCTGACGATGACGCGTCCGGTCAGCGCGCTGTTGCGGTCGGTCTCGGCTTCGCGGTCGGCCAGAATCTTCCGCTCGACGGCTTCCATTTCGTTCACTTTCGCGCGGATGGTCGCCATGAGGTCGGGCCCGGTGGGCTGGCGGAACGATTCGGGTTTAAATTCCAGTTTGCCGGCCTTGATCTGCACGAGCACGTCGCGCATGAACGCGCGCTTGGTGTCCACCAGCCGCCGCAATTCCTCGGCGCGGGCGATCTCGGCCGAGTTGTCGTCGACCAGCCGGCGCAGCCAGTGCAGCTCGGTGCCGAGCCGTTTTTCGATGTCGTTGTAGTAGTCGAGAAAATTCTCCTGCTGGCCGAGCGCGTAGCCGCGAGCGGCCGACTCCATGCGCGTGAGGCAAAGCTCCACGTAGTTCATCGACTCGATGACTTCGTAGCTGTGCGAGACGAGGTCCGACGAGTCGGACTGCAGCTGGTTGCTGTTCCACGCCGCGACGCCCACGCCCACGCCCATCACCGACACGGCGACGAGCGAGAAAAACGCCAGCCCGTCCACCGACGAGCGCTCGTTCTCCGCCATCTGCCGGCGCGCCCAACCCACCAGTGCCAGCGCGCCGGAGAAAAATCCTGCGGCCGCCAGCGGCGACATGCCGGTCAGCGGCCCCCAGCCCGACCGGAGTTCCAGATGCAGCGCATAACCGCTCATGGCCAGCACCGCCACCGCCGCCACGATCGAAGCCAGAATCACCACCGCGCCGGGATAAAACCGCCGCGCAGTCGCCAGATTCAACGCCGCCCCGAGCAGGAGGCAGGTCATCGCCGCGAACATCGACATCCGCCCGGTCTCGCCCGACCGCAAGTGCAGCCGCGACGTCAGCCACTCGGGCTCGACGCCGAAGTCCCGGCGCAGCGTGTATTGCAGCATCGCGAGTCCGCCCAGCAGCAGCAGCGCGCACCCGAGCCAGCGCGCGCTGCGCCGGTGCCCGGTTTTCAGGCACACGACGGCCGTCCCGAAAATCGTGAGCGCGAGCGCCGCGTTGAACGCCAGCGGCGGCAGGCTCCGCGGAAACGTGAACAGCGCCTGCCTGCCCGTCAGCCAACCGGTCAACCCCATCGCTCCGATGAGTGCGGTCAGCGTCGCCAGAGCCACGCTGATTCGGTTTTGGTGTTTCGGAGGCATGAGCTGGCAGACGGTCGGCTCGAAAATGCCCGCCCGGAGGGCGGAAGCAAGAGCAGCCTCTGCCGGCCAAAGGGCCCTGCCTCATCGACACCCGGCGGATTTTCCTGAGCGAAGATCACCGCCCGGGCCAATGTCATATAATAGATGACATTCGCCGTGCGGTGTTTCAGCCGCCCGCGAGCAGCCGGCGCAGGTTGTCCGGATCGTTCACGGGCTGCCGGCAACTGAAATTCTCGCAGACGTAGGCTGTCGCGCCGGCGCCAAGCGGTTTCATCTCGGCCAGATAGGCGCGGTGCGTCGCCAGCCAGCACTGACCGGCGCCACCATCAGCGCACAACAGGGCGCGACGCGGGCCAAGTTGTTCGTGCAACATCGCCGCCAACGCTCGGAAATCGGCGCGGCGCGGATCGCCCGCGAGCACGACCGTGCGCGGCGCGGCGAGCACCATCTCCAACGCGCACAGCAATTGCGGCAGCGCGTGCGGCCCCCTTGTCCATTGCGAACGGAGCGATTCGATTGTCCGCACCGCTCGTTCGCGATAGGTGATGGTTGGAGCCGCGCCGCCGCCGCCTCCGAGCATCCAATCCAGACGCAACAGATTCATCGCTGCAGTTGAACCCGGCGCCGGCTCGGCCCCATCGTAATTTTCCTTGAGCCGCACAATGATCCCCGCGTCGTCCTCGCGGGAATTGAAATAGCCACCCTGAGCAGCGTCCCAGAAGCGCGCGTCCATCTGCGCCTGCAATTCCACCGCCCACACCAGCCAGCGATGTTCAAACGAGGCCTCATAGAGATCGAGCAAGCCCTGGATCAACGCTGCGTAGTCCTCGGCGAATCCCCCGACGTTGCTCCGCCCCTCGCGCCAACTGCGGTAGAGCACGCCGGGCTGCGCGTCGTAGAGTTCGCGCTGGATAAATTCCGCCGCGCGCACGGCCGCC
>JANXWT010000327.1 GCA_025351035.1 Opitutia bacterium
CGCAATTCAGGCCGCCGCGACGATTTCATCCAACCCGCCAGTCGCTTTCCCCGCTTGACCGCACCCGCGCCGCTCGCAAGGTTGAAGGAGATTATCACTTTTTTGCAGAACCTGCCCACTCCATGATCCTACGAGGCAACCGTCCCCTCTCCACGTTCCTGACCGCCGCCTTGGCCGCCTTGGCGGCGCTCGTCGCCGCTCGCGGCCAACAAGCCGTCCAGCCGTCCGACGACGGCCTGAACCTGCGCTTCGCCAACGGCATCGCGGCCATCGTGGAGGAGAAGATCATCACCGTGGACGACATCCGCCGCGAAATTGCCCCGCTCATCCAGCAGGTGCAGCGGGAGAGCCACACCGAAAAAGAATTCAACGAGAAGCTCCAGTCGCTCCAAGACAGCGTCCTGCAGGATCTTATCGACCGCGTGCTCATTGTGAAGGAATTCTACAAGGACGAGAAACGCAAGGTCCCGGCCAGCCTCGTCGAAAACCAGGTGGCCGAGACAATCATTTCCGAATTCGACGGCGACCGTTCCAAGTTCCTCGCCTATCTCCGTTCGCGCGGCATCTCGCAAAAGGACTACCGCAAGGAAACCGAGGAAAACATGATCTACTCCTACATGCGCCAGCAACAGCGCAAGTCGGCAAGCACTGTCAGTCCGGTGAAGATCGAGCAATTTTACGCCGAGAACAAGGAGCGCTTCAACCAAGAGGACAGCGTCCACTTGCGCCTCATCCAAGTCGCCCTCGGCCCCGGCGACACATCCGAGACAGTCCGCACCAAAGCGGACGACATCATGAAGCAGCTTCGTGCCGGCGGCTCGTTTGCCGACATCGCCCGGCTCTTCAGTCAGGATTCCCGGCGCACCAAGGGTGGCGACTGGGGCTGGCAGCGCCGCTCCGATCTGCGCAAGGAATTCAGCGACGTGATCTTCACGCTCGAGAAAGACCAATACAGTGAACCGATCATCATGCCCGAAGGAGCGTTCATCCTCTTTGTCGAGGAACGCAAGCACGCCGGCATTCTGCCCTTGAACGAAGTGCGCGAACAGATCGAGCGGTTGCTCGTGCAACAGAGTGCCCGGCAGGCGCAGGAACGCTGGTTGGAAAAACTCCGACGCAACGGCTACGTGAAACACTTCTGACGGTGCTGAGACCCGGGGCCACGGGTGACAGCACCAAGGCCCCGATGAACGACCCCTGCCAGCCGCCTCCCCGCCTCCGGGACCTCGCCGTCAGCGAGCGCCCGCAGGAGCGTCTCGAAAGACTCGGCGCGACCGCCCTGAGCGACACCGAACTGCTCGCGATGCTGCTGCGCAGCGGCAGCCGCGGGATGAACGTCCTCACCGTCGCCCAGCAACTGCTCACCAAAGCCGGATCCCTCGCCGACCTCGTGCTGTGGCAGGACACTGATTTCCGGCAGCTCAAGGGCATCGGTCGAGTCAAAGCCGCGCAGTTGATCACCGTGATGGAAATTGCCCGGCGCGTGCTCGCGAGCGAGCGCGACACCGCGCCGATCCTGAACCGACCGCAGCTCGTGCTGGAACATTTCCAACCGCTGCTGGCTGGGCTGACGGTCGAGAAATTCTGGGTCGTGTGCCTGAACCGGAAAAACCGTCTGCTGAAACTTGTCGAGATCACCTCGGGCACGGCCACCAGCAGCCTCGTGCACCCGCGCGAGGTTTTCCGCGAAGCCATCCGGCATGGCGCCACTGCCGTCCTGTGCGCGCACAACCACCCGAGCGGCGATCCCGCGCCCAGCGCCGCTGACATTCAAGTAACGCGCCAGTTGCGCGAAGCGGCCAAGACGGTCGACATTGATCTGACCGACCATGTGATCCTCGGCCGGCCCGCGGCAGACCCGCGTGGTCTCGGCTACTATAGCTTTCGCGAGACGGGGATGCTGTGAAAATGTCCTCACGGCGGCCTCTCATCCGGAAGCTGCGGAAATACAAAACCCCGCTCCACCCTCGTGAAACGGGATTCTAAAGTGGTGGTGGAAGTTGGAGTCGAACCAACGAACGGCATAGCCGAATTGATTTACAGTCAACGCCCTTTGGCCACTTGGATATTCCACCAGTAAAAACGAAGGGTGAAGATATGGGGGCGTTTCAGGCTTTGCCAAGCGGTTTTTTCTCCACTGCGTCCGCTTGCCTATTTTGCCCGGCCGCGCCTTGTATCTCCTTGTGCTGGAATTTCTGACCAGAGTCTACGACGCGGTCCGGGCTCACCCGTTCATCAACGGTGTGTTGCCTCACTTGCTGACCGTCGCGGGGTTCCTGCTGGCGTTTTTTGCCATCGCTCGACTCATGAGCGAGCGCCGCCAGCCGGGCAACACTTTCGCGTGGCTGCTCGCCATCGCCTTCGTCCCTTATGTCGGCGTGCCCCTCTACCTGATGCTCGGCGGGCGCAAGATCCGCCAATTGGCCGCGCGCAAGACCCGCCTCTGCCCCATTGTGCCCGGCGTGCCACCCTCGCCCGCCGCCCACGGCACCACGGCGAAAATTCTCACGCTCAACGGTGCCTGCCCGCCCGTCGGCGGCAATCGCCTCCATTTTCTCGCCAACGGTGAGGAATCCTTCACGGAACTCGAGCGTCACATCCGCGAAGCGAAACACACGATCCATCTCATGACGTTCATCCTTGGGCGCGATGCCGTGGGCAAACGCCTCGTGCGCCTCCTCGCCAAGCGCGCCAAGGAAGGCGTGAAAGTCCGGCTGCTACTGGATTCGCTCGGCTGTTTTTTTGCCAGCGGCCGTTTTGTCGACCCGATCCGCGAGGCTGGCGGCGAAGTCGCCAAGTTCATGCCCGTGCTGCCGCTGCAAACCCGCGGTTCCGCCAATCTCCGCAATCATCGCAAAATCGCCGTCTTCGATCACCGCGTGGCGTTCGTTGGCGGGCGCAACCTCGCCCGCGAATACATGGGGCCCACTCCTCTCAAGCGTCGCTGGCGCGACCTCGGCGCGATGATCGAGGGTCCCGCGGTCGCCTTGCTCAATGAAACCTTTCTCGCCGACTGGGCGTTCGCCAGCGACCAGTCCATCGACGAACTCCACCAAGAACTGCCGCCGGCCGTCGCCGAGTTTGTCGGTGCGAGCGAGCTGCAAGTCGTCGCCAGCGGCCCTGACGTCGAAGGCGATACGCTCTACGAGGGCATCCTCTCGCTCGTGCAAAACGCCGACCGGAGCGTCTGGATTGTCACGCCCTACTTCATCCCCGACGAAGTGCTCTTCCGCTCGCTTCTGCTCAAGGCGCGCGCCGGCGTCGATGTGCGCATCGTCGTGCCCGCCCGCTCGAATCACCCCATCACCGACCTCGCGCGCCGCCATTACCTCCGCGAACTCCACGCTGCCGGCGCGAAAGTGCTCCTTTACCAGCACGGCATGAACCACGCGAAACTCATCCTCGTCGACCGGAGCATCGGACTCTTCGGCTCCGCCAATCTCGACTTGCGCAGTCTCTTCGTGAATTTTGAGATCGGCGTCCTCACCTATTCGCACGGCGAGGCCGCCACGCTCACCGCATGGATGCGCGAAGTCTTCGCCCAATCCAAACCCATGCCCGAACCCCGCACTGAGCGCCAGTTGATGCCAGTCATCGGCGAGGAAATCGCCCGCCTCCTCGCCCCGATGCTATAGTGACGAGGCCTGGGCGACGATTACCTCGCGGCGATAAACCCCTTGATCGCAGCCACCGTCGGCGACAGCGGATACTTCACCACCGGCCGCACCTTCAGCGCCTCGAGCGCGGGATGCGTCGGCGTGACGCCGGTCGCGGCGCGGATGGCGTCGGGAAATTTTGCCGGGTGCGCCGTGGCGAGCACGACGCTGGTGCGCGTGGGATCGAGGTCCTTGAACGCACACGCCGTGTGCGGATCGACGAGGTAGCCGTGCTGCGCGTGCACGCGTCGAATGATTTCGCTGATTTCCGCGTCGTCGGCCCGCGACGAGCGGAACGCGGTGCGGTCGAAACTCTCGAAGCGCCAGACGCCGGTCCTGATGATCTGCTCCATGACGGCGCGGACTTTCTTGGCATCGCCGCCGAGCGCGTAGCTGAGGAAGCGCTCGAAGTTCGACGCCACCTGGATGTCCATCGACGGCGCGAGGCTGGGTGTCACAGTGCCGCTGCGGTATTCGCCGGTCGTGAAGAGCCGGTGGAGAATGTCGTTTCGGTTTGTTGCGACTTTGAAGCCCGCGACCGGCACTCCCATGCGCGAGAGCAGCCAGCCGGCGAAGACGTTGCCGAAATTTCCCGTCGGCACGACGAACTCAAGGTTGCTCCGCTCCGCGGCCGGAATCCGGAGCCACGCGAACAGGTAATACACGCATTGCGCCAGCACACGGGCGAGGTTGATGGAGTTCACCGCCGAAAGGTGCTGTTGCGCACTGAACTCGCGATCACCGAAAATATCCTTCAGCGCACGCTGCGCGTCGTCGAAGCTGCCATCGACGGCGATAGCGTAGACGTTGCCGGCGCCGGTGCAGGTCATCTGCCGCTCTTGGAGCGGCGATACCCGGCCTTCGGGGTAGAGAATGAAGACAGCGGTGTGCGGCTTGCCGAGCAGACCGTGGATCGCCGCCGCGCCAGTGTCGCCCGACGTGGCACCGAGCACCTTGATGCCGTGTCCGGTGACGCGGCACTGGTGCTCGTAGAGATTGCCGAGCAGCTGCAGGGCGAAATCCTTGAACGCGAGTGTCGGCCCGTGAAACAGCTCGAGCACATAGAGGCGTTCGCCGAGGCGGCGCAACGGCGCGATCTCGGGATGGGAGAAGTTGCCGTAGGATTTCGCGACGATCCCGCGGAGCACCTCGGGGTCGAGGTCGGTCGCGAACAGCCGCATGAATTCGAAACAAAGGTCGGCGTAACCGAGGTTTTCCCATTCGCCGAGCCGGCCGGAAATATCCGGCAGTGACTCCGGGAGGAACAGTCCGCCATCCGGCGCGAGCCCCACGGCGACGGCTTCGGAAAAAATATGCGGCGGTGTCTGGCCGCGCGTGCTGACGAACTTCATGCGCGCCTATCCGTTGCGGGAATGAAAGCCGGCGTCAATGCGCGGCTGCTCGATGCAAATTGCAGGAGCGGTCTATTGCCGCGATTGAACCCGACCATCGCGGCGCAAAGCCGCTGCCCCATGTGCTGCCTCCGAAGCAGCCTCGTGCGACCATGAGGCTTACCCCGACTTCGTCCCTTCGTCAGCGGGTTTCTTCACGAAGCGGTGCTCGGTGCCGTTGAGCAGGCGGCGGATGTTCTCGTGGTGGCG
>JANXWT010000221.1 GCA_025351035.1 Opitutia bacterium
GCGGCCAGTTGGGCGGTGAAAGAAGCGCGTTCCCCACTCAGGTCATTTTCGATTTTCGATTTTTGAATCTCGATTTCAGAGAGCCGGGTGCGGGCGGTATCAAGATCAACAGCCAGCGCGCGCGCGCGTTCGTTGATGGCGGCCGACTGGGACTTGGCCCAGAGCCAGACGAGCGCGCCGGCGACGGCGGCGGAGACGAGGGCGATGACGGTTTCCAGCACGGGCGGAGTGAAGCCGCGAAGTTTGTCGCGGGCAAGCTCGCTCCGGTTGCTGCGGGCTTAAAACGGCGCCTGCGAAGCCGTGCCGGTGCGGCCGGGAAGATAGATGGTGAAGCGCGTGCCTTCGCCGGCGCGGGTCTTCAGGTGCACGAGGCCGTGGTGCGCTTTGACGAGGCGCGCGACGATGGCGAGGCCCAGGCCGGTGCCGGTTTGCGTCTTGGTGGTGTAGTAGGGTTCGAAGACGCTCGGCAGCACATCGCGCGGAATGCCCGGCCCTTGGTCGAGCACAGAGATGGCGATGAGCGGCGGCTGGTTGGCGTAGGTGTCGAGGCCGAGGAAACGCTCGTCGTAGTTCTCCACAAAGGTTTCGGTGGGCAGCTTGATGTCAAAGCGCTCCGCGGTGATCCAGACGGTCTGGGATTTTTCGGTGCTTTGGAAGGCGTTCACGGTGAGGTTGAGCAGGATTTGGATGAGCTCCGTGCCGCTGATCTGCGCGGCGGTGTCGACATCGAGGTGTTTGATGGCGAGATGCCCGCCGCGGACGCTCGGGTGGTTGCGCATGAGGGTCTGCACGTCGTCGAGCACCTGGTTGACCGACACCTCGTGGGAGGCGGACGAGCGTTTGCTGACAAAGCGCAGGTAACGGCGGGCGATGGCTGAGCAGGTGTTGACCTGCTTGGCGAGGAGGGCGACATCCTCGCGCACGGCCTCGAGGTCGGCACCGTAGAGCGAACCGACCCCCTGGAGCTTGAGGTTCAACAGCTCCACGTAACCGATGATGACCGTGAGGGGATTGTTGATGTCGTGGAGTGCGCCGGCGTAAATCTCGGTCGTGGTGCGGGCCATCTCCTCCTTCAGCGAGGTGTTGTTGAGCTGGTCGCTGAGCGTCTGGAGCCGCTCGGTCGTGGACACGACGGTGTCGGAAATGCGTCGCAGGTGGAGAGCGCGGGCGACGGCCTCGCGGATGGTGGAAAGGTCGAAGGGCTTGCTGAGATAATCGCAGGCACCGAGCCGGAGGGCCTGCCGCGCGGTCTCGATCGTCTCGTAGGCCGTGAGCATGATGACCTCGATGTGCTGGTTGATCGCCTTGAGGCCGTGGAGGACCTCGATGCCGGATTTGCCGGCCATCCGAATGTCGAGGATGGCGATGGAAACGGGATTCTGGCGCGCGTAGGCGAGGGCCTGGTCGCCGTTTTCGACAGTGTGGACGATAAAATCCTTCTTGAAGACCATGCGCAGCGACTGGCGTGGGCCCTCTTCGTCATCGACGATGAGCAGGCTCGGCTGAATCGCCGGGGTCGGCGGAGGGGGCAGTTCGGTGACAACGGGAGGAGTGGAGATGGCAGGCACGGGATTTAGAAACGCACGGCGATGGACACGGCGAGGGCGTTGATGGAGTTTTGGTAGGTGCCATCGGCCGTCGCGCCGATGAGCGAAGGTGGGCTGCCGCGCACGGCGCGCGTGCCGCCGTTGGCGTAATGCCAGGCGAGATTGGCGGAGTAACGGTCGTTCGCGTAGCCGGCGCCGAGCGAGTAGAACGAGCGGTTGCTGTCCGGCACGGCGGGAGTGTAGGTGGCGTCGGGCGTCGAGTTTTCGGTGTAGAGATAACCGGCGCTGACATTCCAGCCGCCGGTGAGATAGCGCGTGAGGCCGACCTCGTAGAAGCAACCAGATTCCCAGTTGAACGCGAGCGGCACGTTGCCGGAGGCCTTGTTGATCACGACGGTTTTGACGCGGTCCCAATTGGTCCAGTCGAGATTGACCTCGAAATTCCACTCGGGCGTCGGGCGGTAGGAGTAGCCGAGGATGAGCACCTCGGGGAAATCGAACTGCGCGCTGCCGGCCTCGCCGGCGATGAGCGGAATGGTGTCAGCGGTGCCCTTGAGGTTGACCCTGGTGTGGTGCGTGTAGCTGACGCCGAAGCTGTGTTCCTTGATCGGTTGCCAGAGCACGCCGAGATTGAAGCCGAAGGCGTCGCCCTTGCCTTTGAAGCGAAAGAGATCGGTCGGGCTGAAGACGCCGAGACGGCGCTGGAGGTCGGTCGTGACGTGGTTGTAGGAAACGCCGCCGCCGACGGAGAGCGTGGGCGAGAGCTGGTAGGCGGTGACGAAGTTGAACGTCAGGTAAGTCTGCTGGTTCTTCAGCGCGAAGGTGCGGAGCGGGGAGCTGTCGGCCCACTCGGTCGAGAGGCCGAACGGCGCGTAGACGCCGAAGCCGTAGGCCCACGGCTCGTTCTCCGGATGCCACGCGGTGAAGAATTGCGGCACGGATTGATAGCGATCGTCCATCGCCGCGGTGCCGCCGGCACCGGCATATTTCGAGGTGAGCGCGACGGCGTAGTCGCTGGCGGAAATGTGCAGACCCTTCAGCTGAGTGAGGCCGGCGGGGTTGTAGTAGATGGCGCTCGGATTGTCGGCGGTGGCGACGAAGGCATTGCCGCGGCCCATGGCGAAGGCGTCCTTGAACCCGACGCGCGTGCCGGAGGCTGAGGCGAGTGGCGCGGCCGCGAGTGCGAGCCAGGCGAGGGCACTGGCCAGAGCGGAGAAATGTTGCGAACGCGTTGCGTGGGTGACCGGATTCATTTCAGCGTGGAAGGGGGAGGTAGATCGTGAGGTCGGCGTCGGTGGGAAGACTGCGCGGTTGCACTTCGAGGCGGCCTTGATGCGCCTCGATCACGCGGCGCGCGATGGTGAGGCCGAGGCCGACGCCGGTGTTGCGTGTGGTGAAAAACGGCTCGGTCGCGCGGCCGGCCGCATCGGGCGCGAAGCCGCGGCCGCTGTCGCGCACTTGCACGACGAGTTCCGCGAGGCCGTCGTCGGTGGGCGTGGCGGAAAGCGTGACGGTGAGATGCGGGGTGCCGGGTGCGGACTGGAGCCCGTTGAGGAAAATTTCCTGAAACGCGTGGCTGAGGCCAGAGCGGTTGCAACGCAACAGCACGGGCGGCAGGTCGCTGTGGATTTCGAGTTCGCCGGTGCCGCCGGTGAGTTCGCGGGATTTGGCGAAGCTCTGGCGGAGCATGTCGTCGAGCGGCGCGAGTTCCGTGGCAGGCGAATCGGAGCGCGCGAGAAGCAGCATCTGCTCGGTGAAACGCTCGATGCGCTGCGTCTCTCTCGCGAGGGCTTCCTTGAGCGAAGCGCGGAATTCCGGGTGGTCGATCTCGGCGTCGAACATCTGGTGATGCGTCGTCAGCGGCACGAGGGAATTGCGGATCTCGTGCGCGAAGCGGCGCGCGATGACGCCAATGAGCTTGAGGTTGGACGACTCGATCTCGGCGCGCTGGGCGGCGCGCACTTGCGTGAAATCCTCGAGCAGCAGCATGGCCGCCTGCGGCTTGGCGTCGGAGGTCGGGCACAGCGGCATGATCGATGCGCGCCAGAGCTGGCGGGTGTCGGGCAACTCGTGCGCGAACGGCTCGCAGGCGGCGCCTTGCTCGACGGCGGCGCGCAGCTTGGTGGCGATGGCCGCCGGCAGATCGGAAAACTCGACGCGCGCGGTGCCGGAGTCGGTGCCGGGCTCATTGCGGAGCAAGCGGACGACCGCGCGGTTCGCGTAAAGGATTTTCCGGCCCGGGCCGAGCACGAGCGCGCCGCAGGTGATGCCGTCCAGCACGCTGGAGAAAAGCTGGTGGCTGCCGACGAGCTGCGTGTGCAGCCAGCCGTTTTTCACGGCGAGCCCGAGTTCCTCCAGCAAGTGGAAGACGAGCAGCAGTTCCTCGTCGCTGAATTCGCCGCCGGTGATCCGGCCGCCGAGCACCGCGACGCCGAGTGTGCGCTCGCGGTCGTTGACGGGGATGGCGACGGAGCCGCCGAGCACCTCGAACTCGCGGAGAATTTTCGGGTCGAGCGCGCCGGGCGAGGAGAGGGAAGGCGCGCGCAGAATCTGCGGCTGGCGCGTGAGGAGGCGGCCGAGGCCGCTCTTGCGCGAGAGCGCGAAGCACTCGACGAGTTCCGTCGCGAGGCCGACGGCGGCGGCGCAAGGCATCGAGTGATCGTCGGCCGGCGGGGCCTCGGTGACGGGCAGGCCGCCGGCGGGCGAGGGTTCCAGAAAAATCGCGATGCGCGAAAGGCCGACGACCTCGCGGAGTTTCAGCACGAAGTGATGCGTGAGCTGGCAGTGATCGAGCGAGTAGCCGAGCACCTGCGAAAAGTCTCGGAGCACCTCGAGGGCCGACGACAACGCGGCCGCCTTGCGGCCGGGCATCGGCCCCGCAGACGCCGCGGACTCGTTCATTTCGCTGGCGGGGCCCGGCAAAAATTGCCCGCGCGCGGTCAGGCGCTGCAGCGCGCTGGCAAGAGCCGCGGCATCGATCGGTTGCGAAAGCACCAGATCGGCACCGGCGAGCAGCAGGCTTTGCTGGATGGCGGGGGGTGCGCCCTCGGGCACGACCGCCACGACGGGCATCTGCGGCGCGAGGGCCCGCGCGGAGGCGACGTCATTGGGCAAACCGGAGAGGGAAGCGGGCACCAGCACACACGCGTCAAACGCACCGGCGGCGACCGCCTTTTTCGCCGTGGAAAAACGCGCGCGCTGCTGAATCTGGAAGTCCGCAGCCGACGACAGGGCCACGCACAGGGGCTGGGCGAAAAGTTCGTCTGCGATTAGGAGGAGCCTAGTCACTTCCTGAACGTGAGTTGCATGAGCTGATTGGTGGCGGCGGAGGCGAGCTTAAAACACGCGAGCGCCCGGGTTTAATCAATCGCAAAGTGTAGAGTTGCGCGTTGATTTCGGAAACAAAATCCCGTCTGTTCGCCGACGCGGGCCGCCCTCCTCCATGATCGCAGACTCATCGCACGTCCACACGGGACAAATTTGCACCGAGTTCGTCAGCTTCCCCAGTCGCGCGGGTCTGAAGATCGCGGCCTGCCTCGATTACCTTGGGCCGCGGTTGGAGCGGAGGCCGTGGGCCGTCGTCGCACCGAAATTCGGAGAAACCAAAAAGAACAGCCTGCAGCTCGGGTATTATCTCGCGGCGAACGGCCTCAACGTCCTCCGCTTCGACCACATCGACCACGTCGGCGAGAGCGACGGCGACAAGACCTTTTTCACGCTGTCGGGCGGTGCGAACGACATCCTGGCCTGCGGCGATTACCTCGCCCGCACGCACGGGGTCGAGCAGTTGACGCTCGTCGCGAACAGCCTGTCGGCGCGCACGGCCATCCGCGCGGCGGCGCTGGATGCGCGTATTGCCCATCTCGTGGCGTTGGTGGGCGTCGTCAATCTGCAACACACTTTGCAGCAGGTTTACCGCGACGATCTCGTGGGCGGGCACGTTGCCGGGCGTCGTTGGGGCGTGGGCGACATGCTCGGCATCGAGATGGACTACGATAATTTTCTGCGCATCGCCGTCGCGGACAACATGCACGATCTCGCCGGCACGCGCGATGACTTGCAGCGCACGTCGGCGGTCCTGTCGTTTTTCCCGGCGGAGAATGATGCGTGGGTCTCCCTCGCCGATGTCGACGAGGCGCTGCGCGGCCGGGCCAACGCCCGCCTCGTGCCCATCGTCGGCGCGATGCACGAGCTGCGCGAAAATCCCAAGGTGGCCGAGGAGGCGTTCCGCCAGATCGTCACGGCCTGCGCGGCGCACGCCTGCGGCGTCGCGCCGGAAAGCCTCACCATCAAGCTGCCGGACACGAAGGGACTGATGCGGCAGAACCGGATTGAGCGCGAGCGGCTGCGCCAGCTCAACAAGGAGCAGGAGGGCGAACGGGAATTCTGGAGCAAGTATCTCGCGAAATACCGGCTGCTGCAAAAAGTGGAGGACTACCAAAGCTATCTCAGCCTGGTCGGGCGGTTGCTCGGGCCCATCGGGCCCGGCGAGATCGTGCTCGATGCCGGCTGCGGCAACGGGATGTTCGGCCTGTGGGTCGTGCGTTCCTTGCTGGAGCAAACCCCGAAGTCCGACCCGCCGCCGCTCTATGTCGGCCTCGACCTGACACTCGACGGCTTGCGCGACGCGGTCGAGACTCAGGCCGGTTACGCGCTCGCGCACGCGCGCGACCGCATGAGGCGGGCGACGGAATACCTCGGGTTGCTCCACGGCCAGACGGACCTCGACACCTGGGGCATGCCGTCGTCGGAGGTGCCGGGCCTCGTGGTTTTCGCCAACGGCACATTTGACAAGATTTGTTGCAGCCTCGTGCTTTCCTACCTGACCCGGCCGGAGTCGGTGCTCAGCGAGTTGCATCGCGTGCTCCGGCCCGGCGGGCGCATCGTCCTGTCGAGCATGAAGCCGCACTGCGACATGTCGGAAATCTACCGCGACTTCATGGAACAGCAGGTCTCGGAGACGGACTTGGAATCCGGCCGCGATTTGCTGCGCGCCGCCGGCAAAATCCGGCTCAAGGAAGAGCAGGGCTACTACACTTTTTATTCGGACGACGAGTTGAGTGCGCTGCTGGCCGCCGCCGGGTTTGGAAATTGCTCGGCACACCAGTCATTTGGTGGTCAGGCTGCCGTGGTCACGGCTGAAAAGTGATTCTCTACTGCATTCTCACCTCGGCGATCAACACTCTCGCGAGCCTGGTGCTGGCGTGGGCGGTCTATTCGCGGAAGCCGCGCTCGCCGGCGAATGTGCTGTTCAGCGGCTTCGCGCTCAGCGGCATGGTCTGGTCGGCGTTTTATTTCCTGTGGCAGACGGCGGCGGATGCGGCCACGGCGCTGCTCTATACCCGGTTGCTGACGGTGGCCGCGATCGTGATCCCGGTCGTCTATTTTCATTTTGTCACGCGGTTGCTTGGGGAGGAGCGCCGGTTGGAAATGCGGCTCGGCTACGCCCTCGCGATCGTCTTCGGCGTGCTGACCCTGTGGAGCCCGTGGATGGTCACCGGCGTGGTCCGCAAGGCGGGGTTTCCCTTCTGGCCGACCCCGGGGTTGGCTTATCCGGCCTATCTGCTGGCATTTTTCTACTATTTCGTGGTTCCCGCGTGGATGCTGGCCGGCGGGTGTCGCCGCGCCCACGGCTTGCGGCGCAACCAACTGAGTCTCGTCTTGCTCGGCACCGCGATCGGCTTTCTCGGCGGGGCGACGAATTTTTTCCTCTGGTATGACATCCCGATCCCGCCTGTCGGCAACGGCCTCGTGGCCGTGTATGTCGTGGCCGTCGGCTATGCCATCATCCGTTTCCGGCTGATGGATTTCGACCTGCTGGTCGCGCGGGTTGTCGCCTACTTCGGATTGACGCTGGTGCTGGCGCTGGTGACGCCGGTGATCATCGGGTCCATTCACCGTTGGTCGCTCAGCCCGGCTGTGGAGCTGGATTTTCTCACGCTCTATTTCGCCTCGGTGATTTCCACCGCCGTGCTTATGGCGGTGCTGCCGGAGTTGCGCCGCAAGATCGATTCGTTCCTCGAGCAACGCGTGCTCGGCCGCCGGCTCGCCGATAGCGAGCTGCTGGGCCGGCTCGCGGCGACCATCAGCTCGGCGAGTGACGAAAGCGCCCTGTTCTCCGAGGTGGTCGATTCCGTAGCCGAGGCGCTCGACGTGACGGATGCGGCGGTTTACACGCGCACGGAATTCGAAACCGACTTCACGCGCCGCGCCGCGACCCCGGCCCGTCGCGAGTCGGGCCTGCGGCTGTTCGCGGAAAGCTCGCCGCTCGCGCATCTCGTGCAAACCGCGCAGCACGGGGTGCTGCTGGACGAGGTCGTGCACGGGGCTGTCACGACCGGCCGGGAATATTACGCCGACCTGCGCCAGCGCCAGGGCTTCGAGCTGATCGTGCCGATCATCGGCGATACTTTTTTCTACGGTTTCCTCACCCTCGGGCCGCGTGCCGGCCGCGCGCTCTATAACGACATCGACCTGTCGCTGCTCGACGCCATCGGCCTGCAGATCGGCCTCAATCTCCGGGCGCGCCAGCTGGAGCGCCGGGCCAGCCAGACGGAGAAACTCATCGCGCTCGGCACGCTCGCGGCCGGGCTCGCGCACGAGCTGCGCAACCCGCTCGTGTCGATCCAGACTTTTTCCGCGCTGCTCAAGGAGCGGGGCGGCGATCCGGATTTCCAGCAGGAATTCGGCAACGTCGTGCAGCGCGATGTCAACCGCATCGCCAGCATCGTCGAGAACGTCGCGGCGTTTGCCGAGAGCAACAAGGTGGAGATGATCTCCGTCAACCTGCCCGATGTGCTCCGCACCGTCGCCGAGATCGTGCGCCCCGAACTGCAGCGGACCGGCATCGAGCTGACGCTGCCCGTCATCACCCAGTCGGTCGTGCGCGGCAACTACAGCCAGCTCCTCCAGGTTTTCCTCAACCTCGTGCAGAACGCCATCCAGGCCCTTGACGGCCGCACCGACGGCGTCATCCGGTTCGAGCTCGACCTGCGCGTCACCGACAGCCAGCAACCGCTCGTGTGTGCCAGCGTCACCGACAACGGCCCCGGGATCGATGCGGCGATGCGCGCGCACATCTTCGAGCCGTTCACGACGACGAAGGCCACCGGCTTGCGCCGCGGCAAACACGGGATGGGCCTCGGCCTCGCCATCGTGAAGCGCATCGTGCAACACCACCAGGGCGACATCGACGTGCAAAGCGCGCCCGGTCATGGCACCACTTTCCGCGTGCATCTGCCGCAATCCACCTGAACCCATGCCTCCGCCCGCCGCCGCCGTCGTGAATCTCAACGGTCCCGCCGCCCTGCGGGCGCTGGCGCAGGCGTTCACGCACCTCGGCGACTTCGACCGCTTCGTCAACGGGCTGCAGGCGGCGCTCACCCAGTCGGCGCTCTTCGAGCAACTCACGATCCGGCTCGACCGCTCGCTCACCGAGGCCGGTGCGCCCTATGCCGACGGCGCGCTCACGCTGCCGCTCGCCGGCGGCGACCAGCGCATTGGCGCGCTCAAAGTCGCGACCGGGGCCACTCCCCGCCAGCTCGGCCCGGAGGATTTGCACCTGATGGCCGGACTGGCGGATTTTCTCTCGGTCACGCTGACGCAGGCCCTGCGCGTGCAGGACGCCGAGAAGAGCCGCGAGCTGCTGCGCTTCCTGCTCAACCAAGCGCCGGTCGGCATCGCGGCCTACAGCGCCGATCACCGCCTGCTCGTGGCTAACGATCTCGCGACACGCTGGCTCGGCGAGTCCGGCGTGCCGTTCGGGGAATTCGGCAGCGGGGCCGGCGGCTTCCATCTCCGCGCCGGCGGCAAGCTCCTCTACGGCGAAGCGCGCCGGGCGCCGGCCGATCCTGGCAGCGCGTGGGTCGTGGTGCTGCAGGATCTGTCGCCCGAGCAAGTGCGCCTGCTCGATCAGATGCAGCGCGAAACCTATCGCGCCCTCGCCGAGCAACGGCGCCTGGGTTTTGCGTTGATCGAGAGCGCGCAACTCCGCGATGGCGTGCTGCGGCGGCTGCCGGAACTGCGCGCCGCGCTTGTGCTCGGCGAAGTGGCCGGACCCTACGACGGACATCGGCTCGGCCTCATCATCGGCGGGGCGGGCGGGCTCGCGCTGCGCGCGCGGTTGCGGAAACTGCGACCGCTTTTCGGGGCGGCGCCCGATCTCCGGCTTGGTTACGCGGAGCTGGGCCGCGATGGCCGGTCCCCCGAGGAACTCATCCAGTCGGCGCTTGAACGCCACGGGGCCTACGCCGACATGGTGCGGCCCGCCGTGCTGGTGCACGACGACAATCCCGCCGTGGCCGACACCCTTGCCATGGTGCTCGGCCGCGATTTCAGGGTCGTGCAAAGCTCGCAGCCCGAACGCACGCGCGAGCTGCTGGGGAAAGATTCCTTCGAGGGTTTCGTGACCGAGCTTGATTCGCGCCACGGCCCGAGCGGCACCGAGTTGGTGCGCTACGCCCGCGAGCAGCAGCCGGAGATCCAGCCGTTCTTCACGACGGTGCAGCAGGCGCCGTATGATTTTCCGCCCGACATGGTGCACGGCGAGGCGGTGATGCTGGAGAAGCCGTTCGATGTCGCCGCGCTCACGCAGCTCGTGAAGGCAAAGCTGTTCAGCTGACGATCAACGCGCCGCGCTGCCGCGCGAGAAGACGTCGCTGATGATGTCCTCGAGCGGCACGTCTTGGATGGTGATGTCGTCCACCGGGCCGGCGCTGAGGATCTGCTGGCAGACGGCGACGATGTGCTCGCTCGGCACATGGAGGAGGATCTCACCGTCGTCGCACACCTTGGCGTCGCCGTGCAGCGGCTGCCAGCCGGCGGGGAAAGCGTTATCCCGGGGCTTGAACTTGATGATGCGCTGCCCTGCACCCGCGCCGGCGATGCGGTCGAGGTTGCCGTCGTAGATTTTCTTGCCGTGGTCGATGACGATGACGCGCTCACAGAGCGACGAGATGTCGGCCATGTAGTGGCTCGTGAGCAAAATGGTGACCTTGTAGCGGCGGTTGTAGTCGCGCAGGAATTCGCGCACGGACTTCTGGGAGATGACGTCGAGGCCGATGGTCGGCTCGTCGAGGAAGAGCACGCGCGGGCGGTGGAGGAGCGCGGCGATCAGTTCCATCTTCATCCGCTCGCCGAGCGAGAGTTCGCGCACCATCACGTTGAGCTTGTCGCGGCAGTCGAGCAGTTCGGTCAGTTCGGCGACGGTGCGCTCGAAGGCGGCG
>JANXWT010000236.1 GCA_025351035.1 Opitutia bacterium
TCTCCTGCGCGACCTTGCCGGTGTGATTCGGGAGCTTGGCGCGGAGATCGACGAGCATGAGGTGGTTGTCGGTGCCGCCGGAGACGAGGCGGTGGCCGCGCGCGGTCATGGCGGCGGCGAGGGCGGCGGCATTCTTCACGACCTGCGCCGAGTAGGCTTTGAATTCGGGTTTGAGCGCCTCGCCGAAGCACACGGCCTTGGCCGCGATGACGTGCATCAGCGGGCCGCCCTGCGTGCCGGGGAAGACGGCGGAGTCGATCGCCTTGGCGTGTGCGGCGCGGCAGAGGATGAGACCGCCGCGCGGGCCGCGCAGCGTCTTGTGCGTGGTGGTGGTGACGAAGTCGGCGTGCGGCACGGGCGAAGGGTGATGGCCCGAGGCGACGAGACCGGCGATGTGCGCGATGTCGGCGAAGAGCAGAGCGCCGACGCTGCGCGCGATCTCACCCATCCTCGCGAAGTCGATGATACGCGAGTAGGCGGAGGCGCCGACGGTGATCATCTTCGGCTGTTCGCGGATGGCGACGGTGGCGAGTTCGTCGTAGTCGAGGCGGCCGTTGTCCTCGCGCACGCCGTATTGGCAGAACTTGTAGAGCTTGCCGGAAAAATTCGCGGGGTTGCCGTGCGTGAGGTGGCCACCGTGACTGAGATTCATGCCAAGGAGCTTGTCGCCCGGCTGGAGCATCGCGGCGTAGACGGCGGTGTTGGCCTGTGCGCCGGAGTGCGGCTGCACGTTGGCGTGCTCGGCGCCGAAAAGCTGCTTGGCGCGGTCGATCGCGAGGGTCTCGATCTGGTCGACGAATTCACAGCCGCCATACCAGCGTTTGCCCGGGTAACCCTCGGCGTATTTGTTGGTCAGCGCGCTGCCCTGAGCTTCCATGACGGCGGGGTAGGTGAAATTTTCCGAGGCGATCAGCTCAAGGTGGTGCTGCTGGCGGTTCAGCTCGCGGGCGATGGCGGCGTGGACGGCCGGATCAAGTTGGGCCAGCGGGGCGGAGTTGAGGAGGGAGGGCATGAATTTTCCGGAGGGAGATTGGAGAGAAATGGGGAGCGGCGGCCGCTCAGGCTGAAGGCGTGATGGTTTTCAGAAATTTGACGAGGCTCGGGATGGCTTCGACCATTTCGTCGCGGGCGGCTTCGTAAAGTTTGAGCGCGCCACCAAACGGATCGCCGATTTCGCGCGGCGCGGGCGGGGCCAGAAATTCGCGGAAGAGGCAGACGTGCTGGGGCACGGGCGCGGCTTGAAGCTCGATCATGGAGCGGTGCGCCTCGGTCATGCAAAGGACGACGAGGGCGCCGTCGAGCATCTCCTGCGTGAGCGGACGGCTGCGTTGGCCGGAGATGTCGATGCCGACTTTGCGGAGGGCGACGACGGAATTCTCCGAGACGAGGTCACCGTTGCGCGCCGCGACCCCGGCGGACGACACGCGCAGGGATTTCAATGGCTCGGGTTGCCCAGCGAGCGCGTGGGCGAGCAGGCCCGCCGCCATGGGGCTGCGGCAAATGTTGGCCGTGCAGACGATGATGATATGGCCGGGCGCGGACATGAATTGAGCGGTAAGCGGTAAGCAGGAAGGCACGGGCTGCAAGCCAAAGCCGGCCGGAGAAGCAAAAGCGGCAGAGGGATTCCGGTCCGGCCAGTGTCAGCCAATAGAGGACGCCTTCGGGAGAGGCACGAAGGCAGTATCCCTTGTTATGACACTTCGTTTGGATGACACTTCGCTTGGGCGATTCAGGGTTTCGCGGGCGGGCGGCGCAGGGCGAGGAGGGCGCGATGCAGGTGCACCGCGCGCTGGAGCACGCGGTCGGTCAGCGCGGGCACCTTCTCGGGAGCGCCTGGCTTGGTGGGATCGGGGCCGGCCGGCGGCTCGGCGGCGATATTGCCGTTCTTGAAATCCTTCATGAGCGACGACTCATCATAACGGTCTTTTTCGATCTTGCCGGTGATGAGCGCATCGAGCGCGAGGCCGGACTCGTGCGCGTTGAAGGCCCGGCGGTCGGTGGCGGCATCGGTGTGCACAATGACTTTGGGTGTGGGCACGGTGCCGACGGGGCCGAGAGTGAGTTCGCTGGCGGCGGCATTTGCGAGGGCGGGCGGTGTGGACGGGCTGACGAGAACGAAGAGCGGCGTGCCCGATGCGTGCTGGGTGAGCGTGGCGCGGAGCGCGGCGATGGATTCGTCGTTGGCAATCGCGTAGCGCAGGTCGAGCACGAGCGCGTGGTCACTGTGCGCGGCCTTGGTGATCTCGGCCTGGTCGTCGGCGAGCGAATGCACGCGGAGATAACCGAGACCTTGACCAAGATCGACGGGCTCGGCGGCGTGCAGGGACGCGATGAGAGCGCAGCATGCGAGGGAGAAAAATAATGGGAGGCTACGCATAGTGGTGGAGAACTTGTTCATGGTCGGCGACGCGGACCTTGGCGCCGCGTTGGGTGAAGCGATGGCCCTCGGCAGCGAGGAGCTTTTTCTGTCGGGCAACACCGCCGGGATATT
>JANXWT010000268.1 GCA_025351035.1 Opitutia bacterium
TTGCTACATCGCGCGGCGCGCCGATTTTTCCGAACTGGCGCTCACCGCCACGCCGTCGATCATCGATCGCCAAGGCGTTGCGGTTGCGGCGTGGGCCGATGCCGAGCACGTTTTTCTCGTGGCCGGGAAGAGCGGCCGGGCGGCCTTGCAGCAATTGCTGTGAGCGTGGCGGGCCGTCCCAAATTATCCGTGCCAAGCAGGTGACGACCTGTAGTGTGGCAGCGTGAAAAAACTGCCCCACCCAAGCACGCCGGAACATGGGCGTCTCGCCGACGACGCGACCCGGGCCAGCAACTGGAAGCGCTGGGGCCCTTATCTTGCCGAACGGCAATGGGGCACGGTGCGCGAGGACTATTCGCCGGACGGCGAGGCGTGGAAATATTTCCCGTTTGAGCAGGCCAGCAGCCGCGCTTACCGCTGGGGCGAAGACGGCTTGCTCGGCATCACCGACCGCGAGTGCCGGTTGTGTTTCGCGCTGGCGCTGTGGAACGGGAAGGACCCGCTGCTCAAGGAGCGTCTCTTCGGTCTGAGCGGTCCCGAGGGCAATCACGGGGAAGACGTCAAGGAAGCGTATTTCTATACGACGAGCACGCCGACGCACAGCCACATGCGGGCGACCTACCATTATCCGCAAATGGAATATCCCTACGCGCGGTTGCGCGAGGAGAACGCCCGGCGCGGGCGGCACGACGCGGAGTTTGAACTGGCCGACACGGGCGCGTTCGGCGAAGACCGCTATTACTCCGTCTCGGTGGAGTATGCAAAGGCTGGCCAGGACGACATTCTGATCGAAATATCCGTGACCAATTGCGGGCCGGAGCGCGCGGCGCTGCACCTGCTGCCGACGTTGTGGTTTCGCAACACATGGGCGTGGGGCAACAAGCCTGAGAGCGGTTCGGTCAAGCCGCGGATGCAGCAGTCCGGCCTCGGCCGGCTGGTGTCGCACCACGTGTCCCTCGGGCATTTCTATTTGGAAGTCGAGCCGCTCACGAACGGGTTGGCGCCGTTTCTATTCACGGAAAACGAGACGAACGTAGCGCGGCTGTTCAATGGCGACAATGGCAGCCCGTATGTGAAGGACGCGTTCCACGACTACGTCGTGCGCGGCAAGAAAGACGCGGTGAACCCGAAGCGCGAGGGCACCAAGGCCGCGGCGCACTGCGTGCTCGACCTTGCGGCGGGCGAGACGCGCCGTGTCCATGCGCGTCTGTATTCCGCGAGGGCCGCGCCGGCGAAGACTTTTGGCGAGGAATTTCACCGGGTCTTCGCGGCCCGTCGCCGCGAGGCGGATGAATTCTACGACGCGGTGTTGCCGACGGGAATATCCACCGAGGAGCGCAACGTGGCCCGCCAAGCGTTTGCCGGTCTGCTGTGGTCGAAACAGTTTTATCACTTCATTGTCGAGGAGTGGCTAGAAGGCGATCCGGCGCAACCGACGCCGCCCGCTTCGCGCCGTCGCGGTCGCAACGCCGACTGGCCGCACGTTTACAACCGCGATGTCATCTCGATGCCCGACAAGTGGGAGTATCCGTGGTTTGCGGCGTGGGATCTGGCGTTCCACATGATCCCGTTTGCGCGCATCGACCCGGGCTTCGCCAAGGAGCAACTGATCCTTTTCCTGCGCGAATGGTATATGCACCCGAACGGCCAGATCCCGGCCTACGAATGGAATTTCTCCGATGTGAACCCGCCCGTGCATGCGTGGGCCTGTTTCCGCGTCTACAAGATGACCGGGCCGCGCGGCGCGCGCGACCGCGTGTTTCTCTCGCGGGTCTTCCAGAAATTGCTCGTCAATTTCACGTGGTGGGTGAACCGCAAGGACCCGGGCGGCCGGCACCTGTTCTCCGGCGGCTTTCTCGGCTTGGACAACATCGGCGTGTTCGACCGCTCGAAGCCGCTGCCCACGGGCGGACACCTCGACCAGGCCGACGGCACCGCGTGGATGGCGTTTTATTGCAGCACGATGCTCGCGATCGCGCTCGAGCTCGCCGAGCAAGATCCAGCCTACGAGGACATCGCGTCGAAATTCTTCGAGCACTTCGTTTCCATCGCCGACGCCATGAATCACCTCGGGGGCACCGGCTTGTGGCACGAGGAGGATGGCTTCTACTACGACCAGCTTTTGCTTGAAGGGAAATCGTTCCCGCTGCGGTTGCGCTCGATGGTTGGCATCATCCCGCTTTTCGCGGTGGAGTTCATCGAGGAGGAGCGTCTCGACCAGTTGCCGGGCTTCGCCAAGCGCACCCGCTGGTTTCTCGAGAACCGCAAGGACCTCGCCGCGGACATTTCCTATATGGCCAAGGGGCCGGCCGGTCGCCGCCGGTTGTTGGCTATTCCGTCGAAGGAGCGCCTCGCCCGCGTGCTGCGATATGTGTTCGACGAAAAGGAATTTCTCTCCCCCTACGGAGTGCGCTCGCTGTCGCGCATCTATGCGGAGAAACCCTTCACTCTGCACGCGGGTGGCGACGAGTATCGCGTCGAATACGTGCCCGGCGAATCAGACACCGGTCTCTTCGGCGGTAATTCCAATTGGCGCGGACCGGTCTGGTTCCCGACCAACTTCCTGCTGATCGAGGCGCTGGAACGTTACCATCACTTCTATGGCGACTCTTTCTTGGTCGAATTTCCGACCGGCAGCGGCAACCGGATAAATCTCGCCCAGGCGGCGCAGGAACTCGCCCGGCGCTTGGTCGGTCTTTTCCTGCCGGGTGCCAACGGAGTCCGGCCGTGCCACGGAGCGGAGGAACGCTACCAGCAAGGCCAGTCTAATCAGGACCTCGTCTTGTTTCACGAATACTTCCACGGCGAGACCGGACTCGGTCTCGGCGCGAATCACCAAACCGGCTGGACGGCGCTCGTGGCGAGGTTGATCGAGGGCTACTGCGGGGAAAAAAAGCAGAAATAATGCGCTGGATCTGGCATTAACGGCGCGCCGCCTTCGCTCAAAATGCGCGACTTGCGAAAGTCCGCTGTAAATAGCGTGCCAGAGCGTCGCGCCTGGTAAAACCCGGAGACTTTTTCCGTCTTTACAGGTCTAGGGAGCGCGGCCTTTGTCCCACCTCCCGATGCATAGATTCCTGAACCTGCTATTGATGTTCACCGCGGTGCTCGGCTGCTCGCCGTTTGCCGTGGCCGCTGAGCGTTGGGAGACCTTGCAGGCGATCAACTGGGTCGAGAACCCTACGAATCATTCTCACGCCGGTTTGTTTGGGGAACTCGGGCCGTATCAGTTCCGCCGCGATACCTGGCGAATGCACACGCGCGTGCCTTTCAGTCAGGCGGTCGACCGCGTGCAGGCCGACGCAGTCGCCGTGAAGCACTACGAGTGGATCAAGCGCGGCTTCGCCGAGGCGGGCATCGACCCGAGTCCGTTCAATATCGCGCTCGCGTGGAACTGCGGCTTGAACGCCGTCGTTTCCGGCCGCGTGCCAACGGCCACCTATCGCTACGCTGAGCAAGTCAGCAATCTCGTCGAAACTCTCCGGCAGCGTTCGCGGCTGACCGTCGACGCAGTGCCTGCTCGCCACGATATCAGTTTTTCGCCGCAACCGGCGGCGGTCCCGCAATTTGCCATTGTGACAAACGGTCCGCGTCTGGTCATTGGCACGCCGCTCTTCCACCTCGCTAACTGAATTCTTCGGTCTGCGCCGACGAACCGGCGTAACCGTTACTCGAGAAACGAACTTTGCTTTGGCTGCTTACCGGCGCGCTTGGCGGCTTCTTCCTCGGGCGTAGCGTTCAAATGGCGCGGTGGGCGGGCCACACGTGAAGCCACGGCGGCTTCACGATCACTTACCAGCCGGTCGCAGATTTTCTCAATGTGCATGTGCAGCCAGTTCGTGGTCGCGCTGCCTTCCGTGTAGTCGGCCGGACCGTAATGGTCGACGCGGCCGGTCTGGCGCAGTCGGTCGTTCTGCTCGAATTCGGCGCGCACGGCGGGATTGTAGACGGCGTAGGTCTTGCCGCCGCCTTTCTTTACGACGGAGAAACTGGGAATGTCGCTCGGACCGTCGGCGATATAAATAATGTTTTGCAGCGGGATGCGGCGGTCCTCCGGGGTGACCTTGGCATTGACGTCGATCCCTGGGTTTTTGCTGGTGCCCTTGTTGACCTCGAAGATCGCGCGCGTCTTCGTCGTGTTGTCGATCATCATGCCGACCTGTGAAATCTCGGCGGCGGCCTCGAGGCCCAGCTCTTTTTGTTTCAGGAAGCCGGGCTGCAGCGGATTTTCGATGAACTCGCAGCCCCAAATGCCGTCGACCAACGGGGCGATGGCGCTGCCGCGGATCATCTCGGCGAGGCCGGTGCTGACGATATAATGCTCCAGCACGATTTCGTGCTTTTGATATTCCGGTTTGGTCTGCACCCAAGCGCGCGACTGGGCGAAGAAACCGGGCAAGCCCGGATAAAACTTAATCTCCCCGCCGCACTCCTGCAGGATTTTGTTGCTCAAGCCGGCCATCTGGCCGGAGAGCACATACGTCAGCAGGTGGTTGAGGTAGCTGGTCTCAGCAGAGATATGGTAGCCGCGTTTCTTGTAGTTCTCGGCGAGGGCGTTGGTCTCCGCCCAGAAATTGGCCTCGTTCACCCCATAGCGCCGGAAAAGTGGCGCCTGCATGTAGGCCGGAATCAGAGTCTTGTCAAAATCCCAGATGCAGGCGATGATGTTCTGTGTGAAGAGCGTCGAAGACATCGCGATTAATTTCTACTAGCGGCAGCGGCTGCCATGGATTGTTAGCCGCCCACCAAAACCGCTCCCTCCGGCTGAGGCAATTCGCAATTTCCGCTCTTCTCTTCGCATGGATCTCCTGCCCGACATCACCCCTTTTCAACACCGTCTGGATGAATACGACGCCCAGATGGCGTCACCGTCGTTCTACGCCAACCAGCGCACGGCCGCCGAGGTGACGCGTGAGCACCAGCGGCTCCGGCAAATGATCGGCAGCTACCACGCCTACGAGCGCGCCGGACGCGAACTCGCGCAGCACGCCGCGCTCACGAAGGATCCCGCCGCCGACGCGGAACTGCGGGCGCTCGCCGCTCAGGAGCTGCCGGACTTGCAGGCGCGCCACGCGGCTCTGCACCGCACGGTGCTGCTCGCGATGATCCCTCCCGAGCCCTCGGACTCGCGCAACACCGTCATAGAAATCCGCGCCGGCGCAGGCGGCGACGAAGCCGGGCTGTTCGCGGCCGAACTGTTTCGCATGTATTCGCGCTACGCGGAAGGCCGTGGCTGGAAAATCCAGCCGATGAGTTCCAGCATGTCGGATCGTGGTGGCTACAAGGAAGTCATCTTTCTCATCACAGGTGGCGAGGTCTACAAGCAGCTCAAATACGAGAGCGGTGTCCATCGCGTGCAGCGCGTGCCCTTGACCGAGGCCAACGGCCGCATCCACACCTCGACGATCACGGTCGCCGTGCTGCCCGAGGCGGAGGAAGTTGACGTGCAGATCGATCCGGAGGATTTGGAAATCACCGTGATGCGGGCCAGCGGCCCGGGGGGGCAGGGCGTCAACACCACCGACTCCGCGGTCCGCCTTCTGCATAAGCCGAGCGGGCTCACGGTGTATTGCGCGGACGACCGTTCGCAGATCAAGAACAAGGCCCGCGCGATGGCCGTGCTGCGCTCGCGCCTGTTGAAATTGAAGGAGGACGCGGAACACGCGAAATACGCCGCGCAGCGCCGCGGGCAGATCGGCACGGGCGACCGCAGCGAGCGCATCCGCACCTATAATTTTCCACAGAGCCGGATGACCGACCATCGCATCGGGCTGACCTTGCACAGCCTGCCGGCGATCATGGA
>JANXWT010000277.1 GCA_025351035.1 Opitutia bacterium
ACTCCTGATAAAGCCCCGCCGCCGCGCGATGCTCGCGCGTCCGATGCTCTTTTTCGATGAGCTCCCGCACATAGGCCGAAATACTCTCGTCCTTCGGCTTCAGGGTCGTGACCTTTTTGACCAAGTCCGCCTCTAGCTTGATGGTAGTCGCTGGCATACCGAATGAGTAGTCGTTTGGTATGACTAGTCAACGGCTTCTTTTCGCCTACACCACTCGCGCCCAGAGCACCTTGAGATAGCGGCTTTCGAGGCAGTTCGAGAAAACGGGATGGTCCACGCCGGGGCCGGTGCGGTCGAAGATTTGCATGCGGCGATTGAGCCGGTGCACACCCTTGATGACACACTCCTCAAACGTCTCGAGTGACACGAGGCCGGAGCAGGAACAGGTGACGAAGAGCCCGCCGGGCTTCACGAGGCTGGCAGCGAGTTGGTTGAGGTCGCTGTATTTCCGCATGCCTTCGGCGGCGAAGGCGGGCTCGCGCGTCATCACGAACTTCGGCGGGTCACAGTGCACGGCGTCAAACTTTTCCCCGTTCTTCTGCATCTGGCGCACGTAGGCGAAAGCGTCGGCGTGCACCCACTTGAGTTTGTTCGGTGAAACCTGATTGAGGTTCGCGTTGCGCCGGCCCTGCGCGATGGAGACTTCGTCGAGATCAACCGCCGTCACTTCGCTCGCGCCACTGAGCGCGGCATTGATCGAGAAGCCGCCCGTGTAGCTGCAAAGGTCGAGCACGCGTGCGCCTTTGACGAGCTGACCGAAACGATGGCGGTTGTCGCGCTGGTCGCAGAAGAAACCGGTCTTGTGACCCTCGGCGAAATCCACTTCGTAGCGCACGCCGTGCTCGCGGATTTTCACGCGGTCGGGCGCGCTCGCAGTGAGGTCTTTCATCTGCGAGGGCTTGATGCCTTCGAGGCTGCCAAGGTCGTGGTCCACGTGCACGCGGACGTGTTTCGTGCCGAGCAGTTCGTGCAGCAGCGGCAGCCATTTCGGCAGGCGCAGGAATATGCCGAGGCTGTAGACGTCGCAGTAAAGCGTGTCGGCGTAGCGGTCGATCGTCAGGCCGCTGATGCCGTCGCCGTCGGAGTTGATGACGCGGTAGGCGTCGGATACGGCGTCGAGCTTGAACATCTCGCGCCGCAGCGCGACCGCGCGCCGGATGGCGCCCTCGAAATACTCCTCGCCCATCGGTTCGCCCGTGTGCACGACGACGCGCAGCGGCATTTTCGCGCGCGGGTTGAAGAGGCCGATGCCGACGCGGTTGCCGAACTTGTCGTAGACGTTGACCAAGTCGCCCGGGCGCGCATCGCGCGACACCTCGCCAAGCATGCGCGGGAAGATGGCCGGCTGGAACGACACGAATTTCAACTGCGCCCACGGCTTGACCCAGAGCGACGGATCGATCGGCACGGTATTGCGGCTCTGCTCAGCGTAGCCCGCCGACGGACGCACGGAGACCTCGGGTTCCGGCTCGGCGCCGTCTGGATCGGGAAAGTTCATCGCGGTGACGCAAGAGGCCAAAGCCGGGGACGGCAAAGAAAAAGCCCGTCGGGAATTATTTTGAATCCAATCGCCCGGCTGGTGACACTCACTCCCATGAACCTTCTCGCTTTGACTCCCGCGTTTCTCGTCCCGGTCGCCGGCACCTTCGCCAGCCTGCACAACAATGAAGAGGGGCTCTACGTCATCTTCGGCTTCGTGCTCTGTCTGATCCTCATCATGTCTTTCTTCCGCTACCAGCGCACCAAGATGTGGCACGAGACGGCGCGCATCGCGCTCGAAAAAGGCCAGCCGGTGCCCAGTGCGTGGGACTTGGGCCGCATGAGCGGACGCATGCGCTGCTGGGGCGGCGGTCCGTGGAATTTCTGGAGCCCGTGGTGGGAAATCCGCCGCGGCCTCGTGCTGCTCGCCGTCAGCGCCGGACTCTATTACGCGATGGGTGAGCGCACCCAAGGCTGGATCGCCATCCCGGCCTGCATCGGCGCCGTCTATCTCGTGCTCGGCCTCATCGGCCTGATGCGCGGCGGCAATGGCCCGCAGAATCCGGACGACCACCGCGATCCGCCTCCGCAAAAGTGACGGCGTCCGACAGCGAACTGCTCGCCCGCGTCCGCTTGGCGGATGACCGGGCGGCCTTCGGCGAACTCGTGCGGCGGCACCAGTCCGCCGTGCGGCGTTTTCTCCGCCACCTCACCGGCGGCGATGCCGCGCTCGTCGACGACCTCGCGCAGGAAACATTTCTGCAAGCCCACCGCTCGCTCGCGCAATTCCGCGGCGACGCCGCGTTCACGACCTGGCTCTTCGGCATCGCGCACAACCACTGGCGCAACGCCCGCCGCCGGCAACGCACCGTGCCGCTCGAGCCCGAACATCTCGCCGCGCTCGGCACTTCGCCTTCGCCGGCGGCAGCGAGTGACTTGAAAAGCGACCTCGGTCAGGCGCTCGACGCTCTCGCGCCCGACGAACGCACCGCCCTGCACCTGTGTTATCAGGAAGGTTTTTCCCACAGCGAAATCGCCGCGCTCCTCGACTGGCCGCTCGGCACCGTGAAAACCCATCTCAACCGCAGCAAAGAAAAACTCCGTCCCCTCCTCGCCGCATGGAACCCGCAAACCTGAATTCTCCCACGCCGGACGACGAAAAACTCGCCCAGTTCCTCCGCTCCACCGAAGGCGAACAATTGCCCGACGACGGTTTCTCCGCGCGTGTGCTGGCTGCGTTGCCGCCACCGCGCCCCGCGCCACTGTTCTCAACCCGCGAGTGGTTGCTCGGTGGATTCGCCCTCGGGCTCGTGCTGCTTTTGGCTCCGCACAGTCTGCCCGCGGACTTGACGATCCTGACGGCCACGACCGGCGATTCGCTGCTCACGCTGCTGACGGCTCTCCTCGACGAACCAGCCGCACTCGTCGTCATCGCCGTGACCGTCGGCACGCTGTTGCTCACCGAGCAGGACGACGAAGCCGCGCCCGTGCGAACGAGCAGATAAATTTTTCCAAGAAAAAGGCCGGCCCCGCGAAGGGACCGGCCTGGGTTTTGAAAGCAATGGCGGACCAAAAGCCTCAAGCGACGCGCTCGACGATGAGCGGCGGCGGGATCGGCCGCTTGGGCGCGAGTCGGTAGGCGTTCTTGAAATACTCTAACGCCTGCTCGAGTTTCGCCTCGTCGTTGTAGTGGATCATCATCAGCGGCTCGCCTTGCTTGACCTGCGTGCCGACTTTGCGGATCTCGGAAACGCCGACCGCGTGGTCGATGCGGTTGTGGTGCGCGGGATCCTTGGCGGCACCGAGGAGCGCGACGCCCTTGGCGATCATCGCGGCGCTGATGGTGTGCACGTAGCCGCGTTTCGGGGCAGGTAGCTTGCGAATGTGTTTCGCCGTCGGGAATTTCTCCGGGTGGTCAATGAAAGAAACGTCCCCGCCCTGCGCCTTGACCATGTCCTTGAATTTCTCGAGCGCCGAGCCGTCCGTCAGGTGGCGCTGCACGGTCTGCTTGGCGGAAAGCGTTGAACCCGCGACGCCGGCGAGGCGCACGATTTCCATGCCGAGCTTGAGCACGAGTTCCTTCATGTCCTCGGGTCCTTCGCCCTTGAGAAGCGCAATGGCCTCCTTGATTTCGAGTGCGGTGCCGACGGTGTCGCCGAGCGGCTGGTTCATATCAGTGACGAGCGCAACGCAACGGCGCTTCATCGAGCGGCCCACACGGGTCATGGAGCGCGCAAGCTGCTTGGCCTGCTCGAGGTCCTTGATGAAGGAGCCGTTGCCCCATTTAACGTCGATGACGAGACCCTCGGCACCCTCGGCGAGTTTCTTCGAGAGCACGCTGCCGGTGATGAGCGGGAGGCTCGGGATGGTGCCGGTCTCCTTGCGGAGGGCGTAGAATTTGGCGTCCGCGGGGGCGAGAGCCTCGCTCTGCGT
>JANXWT010000285.1 GCA_025351035.1 Opitutia bacterium
TTGCGCGGCTCGTAAGGCATGATGCGGACCTCGGTGCCGCCGATGCAGTAGCAGCGGTAGTAGTCGTCGAAGGTAACCTCGGACTGGAGCAGCATCACGAGCTGGCCGGTTTCGGAGTAGGCTTTGAAAAACTCCTCGGGGTTGCGGACCTTGTAGACGTTTTTCCAGCCGCCGCCGGAGTGGGGCTTGAAGTAGGCGGGCCAGCCGATGTATTCGAAGATGGCGTCCCAATTAAGCGGGTAGGCGAGGTTGCTGAACGACTCGGCACTGCAGTCGGTGGGGTGGTCTTTCGAGGGAAGAATGACGGTCTTGGGCACCTCGACGCCGAGCTTGGTCGCGAGGCAATTGTTGAAAAATTTCTCATCGGCCGACCACCAGAACGGGTTGTTGATGACGGCAGTGCCGTTGAGCGCGGCGTTCTTGAGGAAGGCCCGGTAGAAGGGGACGTCCTGCGAGATGCGGTCGAGGATGACGGCGTAGCCTGTAGGCTCGCCCTGGGCGACCCTGTCGATACTCACGGGCTCGGCGGTGATGCCGGGCTCGTTCAGGGAGTTGATGCGGGCGATGAGGGCCTGCGGGAAGGTGCGTTCTTTGCCGAAGAGGAGGCCGATTTTTTTCATGAGCGGGGGAAGGTTAGGCGTGAATGAGGGCAAGCTGGCATGGTCTTGTGGTATGCGCGAGGTGCCGAGCGTGGCGGTGCGGGGCGTGGTCGTCGAGGAAATGAAGCGTGCCGGGGGCCGCGAAAGCCGGATTTTCACGGGGCCGGCCCGCCGGAAATAAAACCACTTGGCTTCGGGCCGACCGGCCATTACCACCCGCCACCGCGCATGGCTCCAAGAAAAAAAGTCCCCGAAGGCTCGCTCCGCCTCCACCGGCGTTTCCACTCGCGCGGGTTGCGCAACCGCCGCGACGTCGTGGTATGGCTCCCGCCCGGCTATGGCAAAACCCGGCAGGGATACCCGGTCGTCTATTTTCAGGACGGCCAGAACATCTTTGCCCCGGGCACGGCATTTCTCGGCAACGCCTGGCACGCGGGCAAGGCGGCCGCCGGCCTCATCCGCACCGGGGAGATCGTCGCGCCGATCATGGTTGGCATCTACAACACCGGCCATGCGCGCATGCACGAGTATGCGCCGACGCGCGCGGAGTTTCCCGGCGGGGACGGCACGACCAAGAGCCGGGGCGCCGCGAAACGCTACGCGCGCTTCGTCGTCAACGAAGTCAAGCCGTTCATCGATTCGCATTACCGCACGCTGCCCGGCCCGCGCCACACCGCCGTCGTCGGCTCCTCGATGGGCGGACTCGTCGCGCTCTACTTTGCGCTCTGGCATCCGCGCGTCTTCGGACACGTTGGCGCGCTGTCGCCCTCGATCTGGTGGGATGACCGCGTCGTCGTCCGCGATTTCTCCGCGCTGCGCCAGAAACCCGAGGTCCGCATCTGGCTCGACATGGGCACCGCCGAACCCGGCTGGGAATCAGTGCGGCAGCTCCGCGACGCGCTCGTGGCCCGCGGTTGGGTGCCGGGTGCCGACCTGCATTACGCCGAGGTCGCGAGTGCCGAGCATAGCGAGAAAGCCTGGGCCAAGCGCACCGGCCCGCTCCTGAACTTTCTGCTCGGCCAAGGAACGCCCGGCCCCGCAGCCTTGGCGCCGGCTCCGAAATTGCCGAAGGCCAAGAAACCGGACGCCCGCAAATCCGCTGCCGCGAAGTCCACGTTCCGCCGCACGGTCGACGTGGACATCTGGTGATCGGTGCGGCGAGCAGTCGTCTTACTCGAGCCCGGTTGCGTTGACGCCGTTGTCGTATTCAACCGTGAATTTCACGGTCAGCTCGCGCTTCTCGCCGGGCTTCAGGTCGAGCGTCCACTTGAGCGCGCCCTCGTCAGTAGGTTTCACTTCCTTGGCGTCGGGCGACAGTTGCCTGATGACGACCTTCTCATTGCGGGAGAGCGGCACCTGGTCGGCCACGATCACGCGCTCGGCGGTCCGCTTGTTGTTCTGGACCGTGAGCAGGTACTCATAAGTGATGCGCTGGCCGGAATTGGTCAGGCCCGTGGTCTCGGTGAATTTGTTCACGCGCTTGTACT
>JANXWT010000301.1 GCA_025351035.1 Opitutia bacterium
TGTCACGCCCGCTGCTTCCTGCCGCCGCCTTTCCCCCACCGCGCAGCGGTCGCGCCAGCCGCGCCCGTCGCTGAGCTTGGGGTCGTTAGGCGTTCCTAGCCGTCACCCATGAACGAAAGCGCAACGAACCAGACCGAGAACGGAAGCGCCAAGACTCCGAAGCGTTTCAATTACCGCAAGCTAGCCTTTAGCCATTATCCGCAGGTCTGCGCTCATTGTGGTTTCGGCATCCCGGACGTTCTGGAGGTTGCACACATCGACGGCAACCGCAGCAACAACGCCGTCACCAATCTCGTCATCCTCTGCCCCAACTGCCATAAGATGCACGACCTCGACCTCATCTCCACTCCGACCATCATCGAGATGCGCGACCGTCCAAAGGTTGTCGTGTGGGCCAAGCGCATGAAGGACGCCGGACGCAAAGCAGCCAAGACACGCAAGCTCCGCATAGCAGGAATCAAAGCAGCAGCGACGCGCGCTCTGAATCGAACGCACCCTCAGTCAGACTCTTTATGAGCGCCTTCCCCGAAGCGAACGGAACACCTAACCATGCGCTGCAGCGAACGGCCTACACGTCTTCCGTTTCACGTTCCGGTTTCATCGAACGTCCTCCTTGCGCTCTACCCGCGCTGTCGAGGCCGTCGCTGAGCTTGGGTCGTTAGTCGGCAAGCCACGCCACACACTCACATGACACCAATCTTTACAGTTCACGCAGGCGAGTATCTGGTCGGGACACACCTCGAACGGACATTTCCAAGTTGCCGCGTCTGGATTCCATCAAAAGATTCCGGGATTGATTTGCTTGTCACGGATAGCTCGTGTTCACGAGCCGTTTCGTTGCAGGTAAAGTATTCGCGTGATTATGTGGATAGTTCACGTTCACCCTTTGACCCGACATTTCTGTCGGTTACTCGGAACAGTTTCATTACTGTTAAGCGCAAGAAGCTTGAGACATCGTCGGCGCGGTATTGGGTTATCGTCCTCCATTCGTTCACCGTGAAGAGTCCGCGCTTTCTTGTCATCACGCCCAGCGAGCTTTTGCAGCGGATTGAGGTTCATCACGGACACCGCGCTAGTTACATTTTGTATTTCAGTATCGTGAGCGAGACCAAGTGCTGGGATTTACGCGCTCCGCGCGCCGAGATGAAGGCTGCATTAGAGAAAGGCACCATTTCACGTTCCAGAGATTTTACCGACCGTCTTGATGATTGGTCACAGATTAGTCGTGAAATTGCTGAATAACAAGTCGCCGGAGCCAACCGCCGTTGGCGCGGGCAGTTCCGCTGTCGCGGTTCACGTCGCGAGTCGGCGGTGGCTCAACTTTCTACGTTAACCCACTACTTACCGATGCGACTTTGGACCCTGCATCCGGGCTACCTCGACCCGAAGGGTCTGGTCGCCGCTTGGCGAGAGGCGTTGCTCGCCCAGAAAGTTTTGGCCGGCGGGACCAAGGGTTACCGGCATCATCCGCAGCTCGCCCGCTTTCAGGCGCAGACCGACCCGCTCGCCGCGATCGCTACGTTTCTCGCCGGCCTCGCCGCCGAGGCCCAGAACCGCGGCTACCACTTCAATGCCGGCAAGATTTCCCGCCGCAGATTTTCCGGGCAAATTGCCGAGACGAAAGGGCAGTTGCTCTACGAGTGGGACCACCTGAAAACCAAATTGCGGGTGCGGGCGCCGCAGATGGCGCGTCAGTTGCGGCGTGTCACGATACCGGAACCGCATCCGCTGTTCCGCATCGTGCCCGGTGACGTGCGCAAGTGGGAGAAAAAGTGAGGTCGGACTCTGGATCGAGGCGTTCCGCCGTCGCCAAGGCTATAGCGGACAAGAAAGCGCTCCTACAGTGAATCGAGCTTAGCGTGCCGCGTGTGCCTCGGCGGCGCGCAGGACGCGCTGGGTGTTGCCGCCCCAGATTTTCGCGATGTCGACGGCATCGAATCCCGCCCCGACGAGCCGGCGGGTGATCGCCGGATAATCGCCCACGTCGCGCAAATCCTCCACGCCGCCGCCGCCGTCGAAATCGCATCCGATGCCGACGTGGTCAACGCCGGCGACTTCGATGGCGTGCAGCAGGTGCGCCATGTAGTGGTCGAGCGTGGCGGCCGGAGCAGGATACGCCGCATCGATGCGCTTCCATTCTTTGCCCAGCTCCGCGCGCAATTCGGGCGTGAGTTCCGTGTCCTTGAGGCGCATCAGGAATTCCGCGAGCGCCGCCGTGCCGCCGGTTTCCGTTGTCGCGACCAAGGCGATGGGCAGCGCGTTCATCTGGAGCACGCCCCCCTGCGCGGCGAGCGCGCGGATGAGTTCGTCGCCGATGTTGCGCGGATGATCGCACACCGCGCGGCAACTGCTGTGCGAGAGAATCACCGGCGTGCGCGAGGCTTCCAGCAAATCCCACAGCACGCCGTCGGAGGCGTGCGAGGCGTCGAGCACGAGGCCGAGGCGGTTGCACTCGGCGACGACCTCGCGGCCGAACGGACTCAGCCCGCCCCACTCCGCGCCGCGCGGGTCGGTGGATGAATCGGCGACGTCGGTGTTGAGCATGTGTGTCAGCCCGAGCATCCGCACGCCGAGGCCGTGGAATTTGGCGACGTGGCCGGCGTCGAGCCCGA
>JANXWT010000353.1 GCA_025351035.1 Opitutia bacterium
GTTCGCCCTTGAAATCCGCGGTGCGGAACACCTGCGAGGTGCCGTCCTTGGTGTTGGTGACGCGCATCCACGGAATGTCCTGCCGCTTCTCGTCGATGGCATAATATTCGACCTTGCTGTCGGGATTGACGTGCCAGTGGATGCCGCCGAGCGGGCCACCCGGCCGGCCGGCATTCACCCGGAGGAGCAGGCGCACCGAGTAAGGGGTGTTCTTCTTGTCGGAGAGGTAGTGGTCGAACGTGATGTCGAGGTTGCCGGCGAATTTCTCGGGCCAGTGGCATTTCTCGCAGGTGTCCTGCGCGGGACGGAGATTCCGGACTGGCGTGGGGATGGGCCGGTCGTAGTTGTTGGCGAGATAAGAGATGAGCTGGTGGGTGCCGTTGAGTTTCGCCTTGATGAAATATTCGGCACCGGACCCGATGTGACACTCGACGCACTCGACGCGCGCGTGCGCTCCGCGCTTGTAGGTGACAAACTCCGGGTTCATGGCCGTGTGGCAAACCTGGCCGCAGAACTGCGTCGATTCCGAGTAGTGGTAGGTCTGGTAGCTGCCGAATGCGCTCAGGAGCAGGAAAACCGTGGAACCGGAAGCGAAGATCGCCAGATAGCGACGCTGGCGGGGATTGTCGAAATCGAACTGCCAGCGGTCGGGCTGGGCATGGGCGTGCTTGACGGCGTAGCGCCGTTGCAGCCACGCGCCGATGAAGACCGTGGCCAAGCCCGCGATCAAGAAGATCGGCGCGACGATGTAGGTCAAAATGCCGAGGTAGGGATTCTTGTCCCCCTGCGTGAAATCCATCCAGACCAACAAGGCGAAGGAGAAGAGGGCGCCGACGGCGAGAACGGCACCCGAAGCGCTGATCCAATTGTTGAAGGAGGAGCGCCGCGGAGACGCGACGGTGGTCGGGCGATGCGTAGTATCGGCCATGACGGAGGTTGTTTAGAAGTGGAACCAGAAAGCCGACGGAACGGCAATTCCGTTCGCGCCGGCTGGGTGAACTGAACGTGGAATCAGGCTTTGAATTTCCGAATGTAAGCCACGAGGTCCTTGATCTCGTCGGCCGAGAGCTCGTCCTTGTAGCCTTTCATCTTCTCTTTGCCTTTGTCCATGACGCCTGCGTTGATGACCTTGCACATCTCCTCGTCCTTCAGGTCGGCTTGCACCTTGGCGTCGGTGTAATCTTTCAGGTTCAGTTTCTTGCCGACTTTGGTCAGACCCTTGCCGTCGGCACCGTGGCACTTCGTGCAATGGTTGTCCCAATTCTCGGTGGCGGGAGCCGCGAAGGCGAGTCCGGCCGCGAGCGGCAGGAGCAGGCTGGTGAGAGCGATTTTTGCCGTGGTTTTCATAGGGGAAGCAGCGTGGTTGATTCCGGAGTTTGATCCAAGCCGGCCCGGGTGCGACAAGGAATTGTCGGCCCGGGCCGGTGGATGACGAAGGTTAGAGAGCGTGGTCGATGGTGATGTAGCCCATCGGGCCCCTGAAGTTGGTGAAGCCGCCGGTGGTGTCGTTCTTGCTGTCGAAGTAGCCGACCTTGAGGCTGCCGATCAGACGGTCGGAGAACTTGTGCTTCAGCGAGAGTGCGACGGTGTATTCCTTGACGCCGGCGCCGTAGAACTGGGTGACCACGGTGGGCGCACTGTAGTTGTCGGCCCGGTAGAACGTGTATTGCAGCTGCGCATCCGTGTTTTTGTCAACCACGAAACCGGCGATGAGGCTGCCGTTCGTGTAGTTGTTGTCGGCATTGCGGAGCACATCATTGCCGGTGCCGCCCGCGCTCGGGTAGGCCGTCTGTATGGTGGCGAACACGACGTTCAGATTGCCCTGCATGTAGAACTGCGTGGTGGGATTCCAGTCGATGGTCTCGCCGAACATGTCGTTCTTCGAATCCATCGACTGATAGTTCAGCGCGCCGTCGACCGTGGTGTCCATCTTGCCGGTCTGGTGGACGAAACGGGTCGTGAACGTGATCCGCGCATCCGGTTTGACGATGGCGGTGAACTTTGCGCCGCGGAACTGATAGCCGAGGACATAGCCGTCGCCCGCGGTGATGCGGTCGCTGTATTTGTTGGTATGATCCTTGTAGAAGAATTCCCCGCGCACCGAGACGGCGGAGTTGACGGTCCAGTTCGCGCCGACCTTGTAGTGATTGTGGTTCAGCTTGGTGTTGTCGGAGCTGGTGACCACGTTCGGCAGCACCACCGGGCCACCGGGCGTGACGCCGGTGCTGGTGCCGTCATCCTGGCCGGGCGAGTAACGGAAGTCGAACGTGCCATAGAGGGAGAGATCCTTGATGCCGGTGTAACGGACATCGAGCTCGGGCACCCAGGACTTCTCGGTGCGCTTCGCGGTGTTCGGCGCTGGAATGTTGACCGGCGTGAGCGCACCCGTCGACTGCACGAGGAGGTTGTTGATGTAGGTGACTTGGTTAACGCCATCCATGTCGAGCTTCTCGCCTTTCAGCGCGAGCGTCATGCGCAAATCCTTGGTCGGGGTCAGCGTCACGCCCAGATTGCCGGTGAGGATTTTCTCATTGGTGTGGCCAAACTGGGTCGTGTAGGAATACGGTGGACGGCCGTTGGCGACAAACATGCCGACGGAGCTGACGGGCCCGATGGGCGTCAGAATCGTCAGAGTCATCTGCCGGTCGCCGCCGATGTCGGCCGAGGCATCCTGGTAGCTGAGGCTGCCGAAGACCATGAGCTTCTCGCTCACCTTGGTCTCGAACTTGCCCATGTAGGTCATGATGGTCGACTTTGTGGTCTGTGTATCGAACCCGAAGGTCGGATTGTTCGCCAGCTCCGGCGGGATGACTGAGGCCGGGCTCGAGGGGATGGCCGGGAACGGCTTCAACTCACCCGGGTTGCGATTCACCCAGCGTGTGTCGCGGCTGTTGTTGCGGTTGTTCGAGATCTCGAACTCATACTCCGTGTTGCCGACGGTGTGCTTCATCACGCCGAGCAGGGTCTCCTGCCGTTCGTTGAGATCCATATAGGAGGGAGTGATTTTCCGGTTGGCGGAGAACAGATTCAGGCTGCTCTGGCTCGAAATCGGGATGCCCGTGAAGTCCGTATCACCCCAGATCGTCGTGTCCTTCCGGCCATCGCGGAGATCGTTTACGTAGCTGATCTCGAACTTCGGCGCATTGGGACGCTCGATCTTGGCTCCGACCCAGAATTTCGCGCGGTCGGTGTGGAGTTCGGCGTTACCGAGCTGCCGGAAGCTGTTGTTCAGCGGGAAGAATCCACCGATGCCGTCATAGAACGTGCGGAAACGCTTGTAGCCGAAGTCGAGCGAGCCGACCTCGTTCTTTGTGATCTTGAACTTGCCGAGATAGTCCTCGACGCCGGTCAGGGCCCGGCCGTCGAATTCCAACGCGGTTTCCTTGTCGAGATCCTTGGCGAAGTGCAACGCCTCGATGCCGTAGGCACCGTTGGCGGGCGTTTGGAAGCGCCGCGCATACGCGGCATCATCGCCCGTGACCGAAGGCACCTTGCCGCTGATCTTGATGTAGCTGTCGAAGAGCGGGAAGGCATCTGTCGGGATGGCGGCCCCAAAGGTCTGGGGCGCCGTGAGAGCGAGCGCGAGGCTGGCAAGCAGGCTGGCGCTGCGGAGGCTGCGGAAAGATGTAACTTTCATGGTAGGTGCTCTCCGGTTAGGTGTTAATAGCGCATGGCCTTGCTGGCGTTGGAGCCGTGGACATCCTCGTGGCATCCGGCGCTCCAGCACGTGCCGCCCTGGAGACGGGTGCGGTGATCTTCGCCGCCGGCGACGATCTTGCCGTCGCCGATGACGCCACCGGCCACATTGGCGGGGTGCTCAAGGTGGCAGCGGAGGCAGAGATTCGCGTCGCGGGCGACGAGCATCTTCTGGTTCACCGAGCCGTGCGGGTTGTGGCAGACCGTGCAGCCCTCGACCATGGCGTTGTGCTTGAAAAGGAACGGTCCTTTCTGCGCCGTGTGGCACTTGGTGCAGGTCTCGTTAATCGTCTCCAGCTCGGCGCCGGTGCGCTTGACAACATGGCCCTTGTGCGGGTCGTGGCAGTCGTTGCAAGTCACCTGACCAGCGAGCACGGGGTGCGCGTTGGGCAGGCTGAACTCACCGCGCTTGTCGAGGTGGCACTGGAAGCACGCCTCGGGTGACTTCGCGGGATTGATGATCGTGCCCTTGCCACCGCCGGCCTTGACGTGGATGGAGCCGGCCCCGTGGCAGGACTCGCAACCGATGTCACCGGCCTTCGCGTCTTTCATCGCGAGGTTACTGTGGGTCGCGCCATCGAAGTGCCCGGTCTGCTCCTCATGGCACTGCGCGCATTCCTTGGTGCCGACATAAGTGGCACCCGCTATTTTGGGCGGAGCGACGATCGCCCGGTCGGCGACGACGCAGGAGACCAAGAAGAGCGCCCAGATGGCGGCGCCTCCGAATATCAACGTGCTTTTGGTCCAGCGCGGTTGAGTTCTCATGGGAGAAGTGGGATTTGGATTTGGCTGATTCACCGTAGTGTTTGGTTTGGTGCGGACTTTTCCGTTATGCGTATATTGCCAGAAACGACTAAAACCGACTGCGCATCGTTTGTTCAACAATAAGCGATACTTGTCGGGAAATTTTGAACGACCAAATGAAATTGGACCTCCGGAGCACGAAGATCAGGATTAATTGGAGGCGGGTAAAAAATCATGCGGGCGTCTTAGTTCGAGATGCCAGCGCCGCCGAAATGCCCGCAGAGTTTGCTTGGCGCAGCCAGCATCTCATCCCCCCTGTTACAATCGCGAGGGTGATCAGCGAGCTGACGGGCATCAGGATCGCCGCCAGCAGCGGACTCATCTGCCCGGCCGCGGCGAGTCCGACCGCGAAGAAATTGTAGGCGATGGAAAACACGAGCAGCCAGATCTGGGTGCGGCGGCGCACAGCGTTGACCTCGAACAGCCGCCGGATGCCGGCGATGCCGCGACCGAGGTAATAAAAGTCCGCCTTGCCTGCGAGCACCCCGCGGTGGATCACCGGGGTGCCACGGACGAACGCCGCGTCGAACGCGAGGCTGTCGTTCGCTCCGTCGCCGAGCATCAGCGTGTCGCGTTCGTCGAGGTGCTTCAACCACGCCGCCTTCCCGGTCGGAGTCGCGCTGGCGACACCGTCAACGGCCGCGATACCCAGGTTCGCGGCCATCGCCGCGACTTTCTCCGGCCGGTCGCCACTCAAAATGTAGGTGCGCAAGCCCAGCGCTCGGAGCGCCGCGATCTCCCTCCGCGCGTCCGGCCGCACCGCGTCGGCAAATTGAAACCGCGCCAGCACCACCCCGTCGCACGCGAATTCCGTGTCGGTGGATTTGTCACGTAATACGTGACAAACCTCCGGCGCGCCGCCACGCCAGCCCGGGCGACCAAGCGACCAGAGCCCCTGCTCGCTGCGCAACGTGACGCCGTAGCCGGGCACGTCCGTCACCGCGTCCGAGGGAAGTGTCATATAATAAGTGACACTTTCGGAGGCCGGTGCGAGGCCGTGGACGAGGAGGTTTTCGTGGAGGCACTGGCTGACGGGGTGCGAGTTGTCGCGCACGAGAGCGGCGAGTGCGGCTAGTGAACTCGGTCTCAACGCGCGCAGCGGCTCGGCGCTGACGAGCTCGGGTGTCTCGAGCGTGAGTGTGCCGGTCTTGTCGAAGATGACTTTGCGGATGCGGCTGAGCTTGGGCCAGAGTTCGCCTTCGCGCACGAAGACGCCGTGGCGACGCAAGGCCACTGTCGCCATCTCGTCCGCGAGCGGAAACGCCAGGCCGATGGCGCACGGGCACGAGACGACGAGCACTGCGGTGACGACCGACCACGTGCGGGCGGCGTCGTGCGCGGCAAACCACCAACCGAGGCCGGCGGCGGTGGCCACGATGAAGATGGCGATGAGATAACCGCTGATGACTCGCTCAAGAAATTGGTGGCGATAGGCGTCGCGGGTGACTGGCCGCAGCAATTGCGCGAGCAGCGAGCCGCTCCACGGTTGCACGGCGCGCAGACGGATTTCAGCGCGGCCGAAATTGAGCGCACCCGCCGGCACGCGCTGGCCGACGGTGTAGGTGCGCGGTTCGGCTTCGCCGGTGATCCACGCCGTGCCGCAGGTGGCGGCGGCGTTTTCGAGTTGCGACTCGACCGGCACGACCTGACCCGAGCGCACAGCAAAAATGTCGCCGACCTGCAATGCCTCGACCGGCTGCTCGCCGACACTCGCGCCGGAAAGCACGCGCACCTTGTGCGGTCGCGACTGCGCCGAGAGGAGCCGGCGGCGGTTGTGCTCGACGGCCACGACCTGCGCCCAGCGGCCCACGAGCATCAGCAGGATGAACGCCGCGCCGAAATCGAAATACACGAACGCTTCGCGTCCGCTCAGCCAGCCGTAGAGCGAACCGGCGTAGGCGCCGACGATGCCGACGGCGATCGGCAGATCGATGTGCATGACGCCCGAG